>NZ_DAOQZV010000021.1:0-23253 GCF_035343835.1 Nostocoides sp.
TCGGCGGCCGCCGCAGAGGCGGCGCTCGCTGCGCAAGCCGATGCCGCCGCCGGAGCGACCGAGGAGGCGACCCGATGAGTGCCATCGTGAAGAAGACGCGCAAGCACCTGATGGTCTTCTCCGGGCGCGCCGGACACGATCTCGCCGGCGAGGTCGCCGTGTTGCTGCAGACCGAGCTGGTCCCTACCCAGATCTACGACTTCGCCAATGGCGAGATCTTCGTCCGCTACCAGGAGTCGGTGCGCGGCTGCGATGCGTTCGTCATCCAGTCGCACGTCGCCCCGATCAACGAAGCGATCATGGAGCAACTGATCATGGTCGATGCGCTCAAGCGGGCCTCTGCCAAGCGGATCACCGTGGTCATGCCGTTCTACGGCTATGCGCGCCAGGACAAGAAGCACCGCGGACGGGAGCCCATCTCGGCCCGCCTGGTCGCCGATCTGTTCAAGACCGCCGGCGCGCACCGGCTGATGGCCGTCGACCTGCACACCGACCAGATCCAGGGCTTCTTCGACGGCCCCGTCGACCACCTCATGGCCCTGCCGGTGCTCAGCGACTACGTAGCCAAGAAATACAAGGACGAGGCGCTGACGATCGTCTCGCCGGACGCCGGCCGGATCAAGGTCGCCGAGCACTGGTCGCGCCGGCTGGGCGGCGCCCCCCTGGCCTTCATCCACAAGACCCGCGACACCTCGCGGCCCAATATCTCGGTCGCCAACCGCGTCGTCGGTGACGTGTCCGGGCGGGTGTGCATCGTGGCCGACGACATGATCGACACCGGTGGCACCATCTGCAACGCCGCCGAGGCCTGTATGGCCGCCGGCGCGGCCGGCGTGGTGATCGCCGCCACGCACGCGATCTTCTCCGACCCCGCGGTGCGCCGGCTTTCCGAGAGCGTCGCGCGGGAGGTGGTCGTCACCAACACCTTGCCGCTGACCCCGGAGCAGCACTTCGACAAACTCACCGTGCTCTCGGTCGGCCCGCTGGTCGCGGCGGCTATCCGGGCGGTGTTCGAGGACGGCTCGGTAACCTCGCTGCTCGGCGATTACGCATGACCTCGGCAGCCGTCCGCGATTTCGCGAGCACCGCTGCCGGCCAGTAGAATCGCGTCAATGCCTCGGCGAGGGGCGGCCCGCGGGCCGCTCGTGATCGACGCGGTGGTGCCCGATGATGACGCGCCGCCACGCGCTCGTCGCTGGGCCGCCACCGCAAACCGGTGCGACGGGAGACCGCGCGCCACGCCGAAGGAGATGCCCTCGTGTCCACCGACAACCGCCTCGACGTCCAGAAGCGCACCGAGTTCGGCAAGGGCGCAGCCCGCCGCATCCGCCGCGCCGGCAATGTGCCCGCCGTCGTCTACGGCCACGGCACCGCCCCGATGCATATCACCATGCCGGGCCACGACACCATGATGGCGCTGAAGAACCCCAACGCCCTGCTCACCCTGATCGTCGAGGGCGAGGAGCAGCTCGCGCTCGCCAAGGACGTGCAGCGCGACCCGATCAAGCCCGTTATCGAGCACGTCGACCTGGTCATTGTCCGACGCGGCGAGAAGGTCACCGTCGATGTCCCGGTCCACCTGACCGGAGAGGCCGCCGCCGAGACCGTGGTCACCGTCGAGCACCCGGCTCTCCAGGTCGAGGTCGAGGCCACGGCCATCCCCGAGAGCATCGTCATCGACATCGAGGGTCTCGAAGCCGGGACGCAGATTCACGCCGGGGCCATCGCCCTGCCGGCCGGCGCCAGCCTCGCGGGCGACCCGGAGGCACTGGTCGTCAACATCTCCGCGATGATTTCGCAGGAGGCCTTGGACGCCGAGCTCGCCGAGGCGGACGCCGAGGCCGAGCCGAGCACCCAAGAGGATGCTGCCGACGAGGCGCCCGAGGTCGCGGACGACGCCGCCGAGGCCTGAAATCCCGTCATGTCGCGCCCCGCAGATGCTGCTGCAGAATGCGGCATCCGCGGCGGCGTGGCGGACTTTCCCGACCTACCTATCGTGATATGGGCCCGGTGCGGTACCGTCCGTCTGGTAACAAGACAGCTCCCGCCTCCCGTCTGTCCCATGCTTCACAGCTCAAGGCATCGGTTGGGGTCGGTGTCGACAACCTTTCTGTATGCGGGAGGCATGCGTGAGTGGGGCCATCCACGCGGAGGAATCGGCGACGTCGTCCGTTTCCGAACCCCCGCGTTCGACAGCAGTGCGCCCGAGTGCGTCGACCGCCTTCTGGCATGTGCCGGACTGGGCCCATCCCCGCAGTGACACCGAGGGCCCGGGCCGCGGGTGGCGCGCCCGCTATCGCGCCCGCGTCATCATCAGTGACTTTCTCGCCGCCCTCGTCGCGTGCACGACGGCCGATCTCTTCCGGTATGGCGGCATCCCCAACCTGCGCGTCGCGCTCCTGACCGCGGTCGTTCCGTTTGTGTGGGTGCTCGCCTGCGCCCGCTCTGGCGCCTACCGCGCCAACAACCTCGGCATCGGGCTGGATGAGTACCGCGCCATCGGCCGGGCGCTGGTCATCCTGCTGGCTCTGCTGTCAGTGGGCCTGATCGCGCTGAACTGGCGGATGTCGCGGGCGCTCTTCTTCATCGTCGTCCCGCTGACCTTCGTGTTGACCCTGCTCGCCCGCCGCGTCCTGCGCGGCCGGCTCGCCCGCGCTCGGCACCTCGGCCATGCCCTGCAGCCGACCATCGTCGTCGGCCGCGGGCTCGCCGTGCACGACATGATCGCCGAGATTCAGAACGACCCGATGTCGACCGGGATGCGGATCGTCGGTGCCTGCGCGTCCGACCTGCCGGATCCGTCTTGGCTGGCCGACGTCCCTCTCTACGGAGGGCCCGAAACCGCTTTGCTCGCCGTGCGCGACACGGGTGCCGAAGCCGTGGTCGTCGCCTCCGACGCCTCCTTCTCGGGCAAGGCCTTGCGCCGGTTGGGCTGGGCGTTGTCGGAGATGGGTGTCGACCTGTTCGTGCACCCGGGCATCAACGAGGTGGCCGCGCCCCGACTGACGCTGCGCCCGGCGGCGGGTATGAGCCTGCTGCACGTCGAGGGCCCGACGATCGGCGGTTTCGACGCCTTCGCCAAGCGGACCATCGACATCGTCTGCTCCCTGGGCATCCTGATTGTCTCCTTCCCGGTCTGGTTGTTCATCGCCGCCTCCGTCTGGGTGCACGACCGCGGCCCGATCTTCTTCGTCCAGCAGCGTGTCGGGGAGGAGGGCCGCACCTTCCCGATGCTGAAGTTCCGCACGATGGTGGTTGACGCCGAGGCGCGCCTGGCGGAGTTGAACGCTCATCCGCAGGTCAACCAGATGCTCTTCAAGCACAAGCAGGATCCGCGCATCACCGGGCCCGGCCGCGTCCTGCGCCGATTGTCCTTGGATGAGTTGCCCCAACTGATCAATGTGCTGCGCGGCGAGATGTCTCTCGTCGGGCCCCGCCCCCCGCTGCCTCGCGAGGTCGACGCCTACGAGCCCGACGCCCTGCGCCGGCTCAAGGTCCGCCCCGGCCTGACGGGCATGTGGCAGATCAGCGGTCGGTCCGACCTGAACTGGGAAGACTCGTTGCGGCTGGACCTCTGGTACGTCGACAACTGGTCACCCGTGCTCGACGTGATGATCCTGATCCGCACCGTCCGTGCGGTCGTCAAGGCCGACGGCGCCTACTGACCCCCGCGCCGGTGCCGGACCGGGTGTCAGCTCAGGTCGTAGGCGTAGCGCGTCAGTTGCGCGCCGGCGACCGACTCCATGTCGGCGACCTGCTCGGGGAACAGATCGCGCAGGTAGGCGGCCTTGCGGCCCGAGGTCAGCGAATAGCGCGCGATGCCCGCTTCGAAGGCCTCGGTGTAGCTGAGCCCGATGTGCTCCAGGATCGCCGTCAACTGTGTCGTCGAGTCCTCGAGCACGTCCTCATAGCGCACCGTCAGCCACCGCTCGCCGAGTTCGGTCGCGCATTCCTCGTGCGCATCGACCAGGAGCCGCCAGGCAATGGCGGCCAGGGCGGGCTGGCTGCGGCCGGCGGCGCTCCAGGCGGCGTCGAGTTCGGGGGAGAGCTCTCCGAAGTGCCAGCCGGCGGGCCCAAGGTGGCCCTTCCACCAGTCCATCTGCAACCAGGAGTTCGCAACCGCGCGGCCGTCCCGGACGATGTGCACGAAACGCGCATCGGGGAAGGCCGCCGCCAGGAACCGCGCGCGCGGCCAGCCGGTGAACTTGTGCAGGAAGACCTCGGCGGAGTCCAGGCCGGCCATTCGCTTCTCGACGAAGGTATGCAGCCTCCCGGCGAGCCAGGGAGTCAGATCGGCCGCGGTCAGATCGGCGGCCGGGTCCACGAGCATGGGGGAGACTTCACGGGAGAGCACGCGATAGCCCTCGCTCGGTGCGAGCCGGGCCCGACCCTTCTCGCTCACGGCAGCCGGCAAACGTCGCCAAAGCGTTAGCTGCTGGGCGTTGCCCTGCCTGATGCCCAGGTCGTCCAGATTCGTCACGAAGCCGGTCGCGGGGTGGCGAGCGATCAGCTCGTGCACCAGGGTCGACCCGCACCGGCCGGTGCCGAGGATGAAGGCGGGGGGCAAGGTCATCTCAGCGGTATCCCATCGCAGTCAGTTGGGGTTCGAGGTGGGCCAGGGCCGCCTGCTGCTCGAGTGGGACCTCGGCCGCCCACGCAGCGTTTTTGTTGGGGAAGCGGATGCGTTCCAGCTCGGCCAGCCAGGTCGGGTTTGCGGGGTCTAGCCCGGCGAACCCGGCGATCTGAGGCAGCACCGTCATCGGGGCGGCGACCAGGTCCTCATACCGGATCCGCAGCACCTGATCGGCGGGCACATCGGCCAGGCCCGACTCGATGGCCTTGGTCTCTTCGACCCAGTGCCGGGCACACAATTCGAGCGCGTCCTTGCCCTCGGCCGCCCACTGCGTCGGTGTGCGGTCGGAATACCACCAGACCGGCATATCCGGCCACCAGTCGACGCGGCTGAGCGAATAGGCGACGGCCCGACCGTCGCGGGTCACATCGAGGAAGCGGGACTGCGGAATCAGTTTGTGCAACAACCCGATTCGGCGGTTGTGGCCAATGCGCTTGCTGATGAGCACCGTGCCGCCGCTGCGTCGCGTCGTCGCCGCCAGCAAGGGCGCCAACTGCCGCTGCCGGTCGGTGATCTCGCCTCCCTCCCAGGCCTCGGGCACGTCGCACTTCTCGAAGAGCGGCTCGCCCTCGACCGGCTGCGGGAAGAGCCGCTCGTCCAGGGACCGACGGGAGTTGTACCGATAGGCGTTGTCGCCGTCCTCGCCGAACCACACCCGTCGCCGTTGGTCGGCGCGGCGCCCGGCCACCCGGTTGAGCGCCGCCAGGGCGCTCACCCCAGGCAGACGCCGTTGGTAGTTGTTTACCCAGGCGGCCTGCGGATGCAGGGCCAGCGCGCGGTAGACCAGGCTCGTTCCGGACCGCGGGGCCCCCACGACGAAGAGCGGCGGCAGGGGCCGGTTGCGTGAGTTCACGGTGGATAGAACCTTCCGAGCGGCGGCGTGGACGTCAGGAGGCGGACGGCCGCCCCATGGCCGGGGTGTATCGTAGTCGGTCGGGGCGCCCGGCCAGGATCGATGACGAGATGGCGGGCCTAAGCCCCGTCTCTTATGTGAGAGCAATCGTCAATCCTCGTGAAAGAGTTGTGTCACCCCGATGGAACTACGCGAACTGCTGGCGCACCTTGGTCGCCGCCTCTGGCTGCTGGTGATCATTCCGGTCGCTGCCTTGCTGCTCGTCTTGGGCCTGAATGCGCCGAGTGGCACCCAGTACACGAGCTCGGTCAACCTGCGCGCGACGAACCCGATCGGTGACCCGACCGTCGCCTCGATCAACCTCGTAGCCGGTTCGCTGGTCAACGCCGCCACCAATGACGAGGTGGTCACCAAGATCGCGCAGGCCGCAGGTGTGAGCGCCGACCGCGTCGGCAAGACCCTCTCCGCCAACCGGATCGCCGACACCGAACTGGTGCACGTCTCCTATTCCGACAGCGACCAGGCTGTCGTCGACAAAGTGATTCAGGCCGCCCCCGCCGCGATGCAGGACGCCGCCTTCGCTCCCGCGCTCAACCAGGCGCGCGTCGCGCAGACCGAGGCCAAGAGCACCCTCGACACCGCCCTCGCCGAGTTGGAGAAGGTGCAGAAGTCGACCGGTGTGACCAACCCCGACCGTGAGTACCAAGCGGCCACATCCGAGGCCACCTCGCTGCGCGTCGCCCTGGCCACGGCCAAGGGTCGCCCCGACACCGTCACCACCAAGCCCATCGAGGACGCTCTCAAGGCCGCGCAGAAGCGTGCCGAAGAGATCACCGCCGCCCAGGCCGAGCTCGCGGCGCCGCAGTATGCCGTTGACAACGCTCGTCAGGGCCTCGCCGCCCGCACCCAGGCCCTCGGCGACATCAACGCCCGCAAGGCCGCCAGCGTCGCCGAGTCGATCTCGACCGATGTCACGCCGCTGGACTGGAAGACCAGCGTCCTGCGCCGCGCGGTCTCGGCCGTCCTCATCGGCCTCGCGCTTGCCATCCTGCTGCTCGCCATCCCCGAGGTGCTGCGTCGCAGCCGCGCCGGCAGCGACGACGAGTACTACACCCAAGAGGACTGAGCCAGCCCGTCATGCCCAGTGACTCCCAGGTCCGGGTTCTCTATGTCGGGGGGACCGGCCGAAGCGGAAGCACCGTCGTCGCCAACGCCCTCGGCGCGCTCGATGACGCGGTCAGCGTCGGTGAGGTGCGCTACCTCTGGGAGCGCGGGATCACCGAGAACCGGCTGTGCGGATGTGGCCAGCGGTTCGCGAACTGCCCCTTCTGGCAGCAGGTCCTCGACACGGCATACGGGACCGACGTCCCCAACGCCCACGAGGTGCATCGCCGCCTGACCGAGGTGACGCAATTGCGCACCCTGCCGGGCTTCCTGCGCTCGCCCGCCGAGGCCAGTCAGGCGCCGGCGGATCTCGCCGACGTGCTGCGCCCGCTCTACGCGGCGATCGCAACCGTCTCGGGTGCCTCGCTGGTCGTCGACTCCTCCAAGCTGCCGACGTATGCCGGCGTGCTCGCCGGCGTCGACGGCCTGACCCTCGATGTCGTGCACCTCGTGCGCGACCCGCGGGCGGCCGCCTTCTCGTGGAAGCGCACCAAGGAGCAGCCCGACCGCGGCCGGCCCGGCCTGATGGAGCAGCGGGGGGTCGTGAAATCCTCCGTTCTCTGGACCGCCTGGAATGCCGGGCTGGAGCGAGCCTGGCGCCGCTCGCAGAACTACACCCGGGTGCGCTACGAGACCTTCGCCGCGCATCCGGCCGAGACGATCGCGCTGCTCGCGGATTTCGTCGGGCACACCGGCGCCGACCGGGTCGTCGATGACGAGGGCCGACTGCACTTGCCGCCGAATCACACGGTCGCCGGCAACCCCGCCCGGATGTCGGCCGGTCCCACGCCGGTGCGCCTCGACAACGAATGGGCGACGGCGATGAACCGACGCGAGGTCCGTGTCGTCTCAGGGCTGACCGCACCGCTATTGGGGCGCTACGGCTACCCCCGCGCCGTCGGCGCGCCCGATCAAGAGGACTGACCCATGACGCGCAAGGCGATGGCAGGGATCGCCGCGGCGCTGATCCTGGCCGTGACCGCCGGCTGTGACAGCCCGGCGAGCGTGACGCCCACGGCCAGCGGAACCATCGGGACAGCCAATCCGGTTGTGCTCGAGGGCGGAGCCGCCGACATCGGGATCAAGTGGAACTGGAATCTCAAACCGCCGCTGGCGTTCGCCAGCAAGGTGGGCTGGGGGGAGACCTTCTTCGAGGTCGAATGGTGCGCGGTCCGCGACTCGCCCGAGGCCAATCGCTTCCGCCAACTCGAACGCATCCTGACCAAGTCGCAGCAGATGGGCTACCGGCTCATGGTCAAGATCCGGGTGGGCGGCTGCTCCGGCGGACCCGAGCAACTCGATCCCGCCGAGGGCACTCGCAAGCGGCCCAGCAGCCTGCCCGACGACCCGGCCGCCTACCAACAGTTCGTCACCAAATTGGTCACGCGTTACAGCCCCCGCGGCGTCAAGATCTGGGCGATCGAGAACGAAGTCGACGCCAACAACTTCTGGCAGGGCTCGCCGCAGGACTATGTCCAAACGGTCAAGCTCGCCGCCGACGCGATCCGCCGAGCCGACCCGCAGGCGACGATCCTCGACGCGGGCATCTCCAGCACCGGGTATGGCATCGCTTTGGCCGGGGAATTGCTCGACGCCGGCCACGACCAGGAGGCCCTCGAGCTCTACCAGCGGTGGTATGACCGGCGGCACGACACCGGGACCGCGCGCTTCCCGGTGGTCGGCTCCGTCGATGAGTTACGTTCCCTGCTGCAGGATGGGCGCGCCAAACGCGTCCGCGCGATGGTCGCCGCGAACTGGGAGGCGGTCAACTCCGGTGCAGTGACGGCCTACCAACTCCACTTCTATGAGAACCCCGATCTGCTGCCGACCCTGCTCAGTTACATCCAGCGCCACCTGACCCGGCCCCTGCCGGTCCAGGGCTGGGAGATCGGGACCGCCTGGCCGGGTGACGGCTACACCGAGCAGATCCACGGCGCCGAGACCGCGCGACTGATCGGGAGCTTGCTTGCGGCGCAGGTCAGCCCGGTTGTCTACCTGCCCCTCGCCTACACGCCCGGGGGCGCCACCAAGGTCGAGATCTTCCGCGGTCTGGTCTCACCCGAGGGCCAGGAACTGCCCTCCGGTCAGGTCTACGCGCGGTATGCCGCCGCCTTACGGGCGAGCACCGCCATCCGTGGGGTCGGCTTCGACGGTGGCACCGGTGTCCTGATCGTTGGCCCCTCGGGCACGCTCGCGGCCGTGTGGCCGACGGGAACTGGTCAACTGAGGCTCAAGGAGGGGTCGGCCGTCGCGGCGAGTGCCCCGACCACGCCGGTTGCCACCGGGGCGTCGGTCGCCGGCCCGCTGTTGATCGATCTGTCCAGCACCGACGCCGAGAAGGCGTTGCGCGAGGTATCGAGCGACCTCGGTGTCACGGTGAGCGCCGGCGGCTGAGCCGCCACGCCGGACCGATTGTCGGTCGTTACGCAAAAGTGACTACACTCGGGCTCTGTCGCGCCCGTCCTGACGTCACTTTGCGACGTTTCAGGGACTCACCGCAGGGGTGAGTGCGGGGCCGATGTGTACCTCGTCGTCACACAGTGAGAAGCAGATCCCCCATGAAATCCACTTCCTTCCCCACCCGTGCCCTGGCCGCCGGCGTCGCGGGCAGCGCCCTCGTGGCCGCGCCTTTGGCGCTCACTGCAGGGCCGGCGTCGGCCGCAGGCACCACCATCGACGTCGCCGTGACCGGCAATGACGCGAACCCGGGCACCCCGTCGGCCCCGCTGCGCACGGTGCAGGCGGCCGTGGACAAGGCCGTGGCCGGCACCACGATCAAGATCCACAAGGGCGTCTACGACGGCCAGATCAAGATCCGCAAGTCGGGGACGGCCAGCGCTCCGATCACGGTGACCAACGCCGGTGACGGGGCGGTCACCCTCACCTCGACCCAGCCGATGCCGGCATGCAGCAGCAACCAGCCCGATGGCATGCGCACCATCTTGATCATCGACGGGTCCGACTACTGGACCTTCCAGGGCCTGAACATCGTCAACGGTGTCTATGCCACCGGCTCCGATGCCGGCAATGCGTTCACCTGGCACAACACCCTCGTCGAGAAGGGGGACTGGCAGACCCGCCGCAAGGTTCCCGGCGCCGGCAGCTACAGCCCCACTGCGGCCAAGCAGGTCATCCCCTACCTGCGCACGGTCACCAAGACCCCGACCCTGGACTCCGCGGACGGCATCAAATTCCTGAACAACACCATCACCAAGAAGGGGCTCTTCTTCCGGATGAGCTCCTATGGCGTGGTGTCGGGCAACAAGATCACCGATGTCGCGTGCGGCACCGGCCCCGGAGTCTGGCTGATCACCTTCTCCAATGGCTGGCAGGTCACCAAGAACGACGTCTCCAAGATCGCCCCGTCCACCTGGAAGCACTTCATGCAGGAGGGCATCCGCCTCGGCACCTCCTCCAACTACAACTCGGTGACCAATAACAACGTCCACGACCTCGCGGGCGACGGCCGGGCCTACAACACGGACGTGGACAGCAGCTGGAACACCTTCAGCGGCAACAAGGCGACCAATGTCGCGATCGGCTACAACGACCAGATGTCCGGCTGGGGCAATGTCTGGAAGAACAACAGCGTCACCAGCTTCCGCACCTACGGCTTCGGGGTGCGTCTGATGGACGGCAAGCTCACGCTGCCCTCCTACAACTCCAGCGCCAACAAGATCAACATGACCTGCAATGTCGTCAGCAAGCCGGTCGGGACCGCCAAGTCCTTCGGCGTCGGCGGCACGATGTACGGCACCTACGCCGGCAACGCGTGGACGACAGCGCAGGTTGGGAAGAATGTCGCGGTCTACTGGGGCAAGTACGGCAACACCTGGAATGGCACGAAGTCGGCCCCGCCGAAGACCTTCGCTCCGAGCTCCTGCTGAGTCGGACCCGGTCAATGCCGACGTCGATGACGATGCGGCCCCTGACGGGCCTGGCCTGCTCCGTTCTCGTCGGCGGCCTGGGCGTGGCGTATGCCGCTGCCCCGGCCGCCGCCGGCGGCGCCACTCTCGATGTGGCCACCACGGGTTCGGATGCCAACTCCGGCACGGCCGACGCGCCCCTGCGCACCGTCCAGGAGGCGATCGACCGGGCGACACCGGGGACGACGATCCGCCTGCACAAGGGCACCTACTCCCAGGAGTTGGAGATCCGCAGTTCCGGCAGCGCCGGGGCACCGATCACCGTCACGGCTGCCGGCGACGGGCCGGTGACCGTGACATCGGCGCAGGCACCGGATGGCTGCGGGGCTCGCCAGCCCTCCTCACGCCGGACCATCAATGTCAGCGGCGGTGCGGACTACTGGACCTTCACCGGCTTGACCATCGTCAACGGCGTCTACATCAATGGCGAAGGCACCGGGAAGACCTACGCATGGCACGCGGGACTGGCCAAGAAGGGTCAATGGGAGCCCCGCCGGAAAGTGCCGGGGACGTCCAAGAACGATCCGGTCGCGGCCAAGGGCGCGGTTCCCTATCTCGCCAACCTCCTCCATGCCGACCTCGACCCGTCCGAGCACATCGAGTTCATCGGCAACACGATGACCGGGCGCGGGATCTATGCCACCTTGGCCAACTACGGCGTGGTCAAGGACAACACGATCACCAACATCCTGTGCGGCACCGGGCCGGGCGTGTGGGTGATGAACTTCAGCAACTTCTGGGAGGTCAGCGGCAACGACATCTCCAAGATCGCCGCCTCCACCTGGAAGCATTACATGCAAGAGGGCATCCGCTTCGGTAGTGCGGCGAACTACAACAGGATCGTCGGCAACACCGTGCACGACCTGCCCGGCGACGGACGGGCGTTCAACACCGATGTCGACGGCAGCTTCAACCTCTTCCAGAACAACATCGCCACCAATGTCGCGATCGGCTTCAACGACCAGATGGCGGGCTGGGGCAACACGTGGGTCGGCAATCGCGCCAGCAAGTACCGCACCTATTGCTTCGGCTTCCGGCTCAAGGACGCGACTTTGCGGACGCCGTCGCTGAACAGCAGCACGAATATGTCCACGATCAGCAATAACACCTGCAGTTCACCGGTGTCCGGCGCTCCCGCCCTGGGCATCGGTGCGGTCATGAAGAGCAGCTTCAACGCCAACACCTTCCCGAAGGTGATGCTCGGCACCTATGTCCCCGGCTACTGGGCCAAGCAGGGCAACACCTGGAACGGCTCCTCCAAGCCCCCCGCCGAGGGCTGAGCCGCCCCCTCAACGCGTGCGGCCGCCCCGGGGATGGATATCCCCGGGGCGGCCTTATCGTTCTGGGGCGCTGCGTTCGTTCAGCAGCCGGCCGAGGAGAGCGCCGGCGTGGTGCCGGGCAGCAGGCTCGATCCGTTCCAGGTATTGCCTTGAGCCGACCAGTAGGTCTGGAGGTTCTTGCTCAGCCAGATCAGCGGCATCTGGTTGCCGACGAAGGTGCCATTCATCATCCCGCCGACGCCGAGTGCTTTGGCCTTGCCGACCGCGCCGGTGGTGACATTGCAGCGCACGATCGGGCCGTTGGAGCTGCTGGCATACGACGGGGTCGCCAGTTGGGCATCCATCAAGCGGAAGCCGAAGCCATAGGTGCGGTAGCCGGAGACCGTGTTGTACTCCCAGCGGTTGCCCCAGCCGGACATCTGGTCGTTGTAGCCGATCGCCACATTGCTGACCGTGTTGCGGTGTAAGTCGTTCCAGCTGGCATCCACATCGGTATTGATGCCGCGGCCGTCGCCGGGCAGGTCGTGCACGATATTGCCGGTGACCTCGTTGTAGTCGGCGGCGCTGCCGAGGCGGATGCCCTCCTGCATGTAATGAGCGGCCGTCGAGATCGCAATATCGCTGATGTCATTGCCGGCGATCGTCCAATTGTTGCTGAAGGTCATCAGCCAGATTCCCGGCCCGATGCCGCAGGGGATCTGCGAGATGGTGTTGTCGGCGATGACGCCATTGCTGGCCAGTGCGCCATAGATGCCTCGCCCGGTCATCGTGTTGCCGATGATCCTGATCCCGTCGGCGGAGTCCAGATCACTGGCACCGGTGACGGTGCGCAGATAGGCGATGGTGTTCGCGGTCGCCGGCTGGTTTCGGGAGCCGTGACCCGGGACGGCGCGCCGCGTGAGGTAGTCATTGGCCTTGACCAGGTTGGTCAGCCAGCTGTAGGCGACATTCGACTTCTTGCCGGCGATCCAGATGCCGTTGTGGATTGCCAGCCCGTCGATCTGCCAGTAGTCGGCACCATTGGCGATCGTGATGGTGCGATCGGCCGCGGGCTGGCTGTTGCTGCACGCCTGCGGCTTGGAGGCGTAGGTCAAGGTGACCGGGCCATTGCCGGCAGGGGTGATGCGGATCGGTGCGGCTGCCGTGCCCGACGTCTTGATCTTGACCGCGCCGGTGTAGGTCCCCGCGAGGATCTTGATGGTGGTGCCGGGGGTGGCGCGATCCACGGCGGACTGGACGGTGGCCAGTGGCGAGGCGAGGGTCCCGAGACCGGTTGCGCTGCCCGCCGGTCCGACATAGATCTCGGTCCCGTCGGCCTGGGCGCCGGAGGCGACCCCCACCGAGGCGATCAGGGCGCAGGCGGCGCTGAGGCAGGCGAGCGGGCGTGACGGCACTGTCTACTCCGTGGGGTCGGCCGGACCGCTGCGCCTGGAGAAGTCCGACGGCGCGTGCGTTGTCCGATGTGTGGGGGGCGTGTGCGGAGAGCCGCGCCGCGGTACGTGCTCCCGGGAACGGCGTCGAGCACAATAGCGAATCGGGGCGCAGGGGATCAATGCGCTCGCGTGCTGCCCAAGACCGGACGGCGCCGCTTTCGCTCACCGGCGACCTGACGCGCTACTCGCACGTCACATGCGCAGACTCTCGGAATGTCAAAACGGCGCGCCGACTGTGATTCACATCACAGTCGGCGCGTCGTTCGGATGATGAGACGGGGCGTCGGGCTACTTCGTGTTCAGGTTGAAGACCGAGACCCGCTCGTTGCCTTCTTCCATGATGTAGAGCCGGCCGTTATAGATGGCCAGGGTGTCGGGTTGGTAGAGCTTGCCCGCGACGTACCCGCGCTGCGAGATCTTGGTCACGAACGCGCCCGACTTGGTCCATACCTTGACCTTGTGTGTGGGCACATCGGCGACGTAGACCCGCTCCTTGTCGATCGCGATGCCATAGGGCGCCGAGAGCTGGTTGTCCGCGGTGCCCCGGCCGATAGCGAGCTTGCCGAGGTAGGCACCCGACGCGCTCCAGTGCGTGATGGCCGCCTTGGCGCTGTCGGCGACCCAGACCGACTGATCCACCGGGTCGATGGCGATGCCCTTGGGGTAGCTGAACTGGGCGTTGGTGCCGAAGGTGGTCACCAGTCCACCATTGGAGTTCAGGACCTGAACGCGGTAGTTGTTCGAGTCCGCCACATAGATATTGCCGTTGTTGGCGACGGCGAGACCTTGCGGGTTCTTGAACTTGCCCGGCGTGGTCCCGGCCTCGCCCGACCCCCACTTGTAGGTGCCGTCCTTGGTGTAGGCGACGATCCGGCCGTTGTCGGTGTCGGTGATCACCCAGTCGTTGGTGACCGGGTTGCTGGCGATCGCCCGCGCATAGTTGAACAGGTAGGGACCGCGGCCGCGCTTGCCCCATTGCTTCTGGAAGGCGCCGGTGGCCGAGAAAGTCTGGATGCGCCAGTTGTAGGTGTCCGAGACGGCCACCGTGCCGTCCTTGGCGACGGCGACCCCGCGCGGGGCGTTGAAGCCGCCGGCCGGCGGCAGCTGCGGCGGGTTCGGGTCCGACATGAGGTACTGGCCGGTCGGGCTGAACTTCTGCACGCGGAAGTTGGGCATATCGGCCACCCAGACATTGCCGGAGTTGTCGACCGTGATCTCGCGGCCGCCGTCGGCGAACTGGCCGGGACCGGCGCCCATCGATCCCCACCGGGTGATGAAGTTGCCGTTGAGGTCGTACTTGTTGACTCGGTTCGCCTCCCCATCGACGACATAGACCCAACCGCGCGCCTTGTCGACGGCGATGCCGCGCATGTCACCTTGGAACTGGCCGGCCTTGGAGCCCTTCGAGCCCCACTTGCGCAGGAAGGTGCCGTTCTTGTCGAAGACCTGAATCCGGTAGTTGCCGGGGTCGACGACGTAAAGGTTGTCGGAACCGTCGATCGCCAACCCGTGCGGGCTGCGTATCTGGCCGTTCGCCGACCCGAAGCCGCCGAACGACTTGATTTCCGCGCCCGAGGTGTTCGACATGACGATGTTGTGATCCCAGGTGTCGGCGACGAAGACCGTTCCGAGGCTGTTGACGACCACGCGCGAGGGGTAGAGGAACTTGCCGGCGCCCGTACCCTTGGCGCCCCAGCTGCGCAGGAAGGATCCGCCCGCGGAGTAGACATCGATGGTGTAGCGGTCGGTATCGGCCATATAGATGTCGCCATTGCGCGGGTCGACGCCGAGCCCGTAGGGCGTGTAGTACTGGTTGGCGCCATTGCCACTGTTGTTGATCAGCACGCCGAGCGAGGCGCCTGCCGGGCTGTAGCGCAGGACGCGGTAGTTCCAGTAGTCCCCGACGATGATGTTGCCGTCCTTGCCGGTGGCCATGCCCCAGGCATACAGGCCGGCGTGGCCGGGACCGCCGATGGTGCGCTCGAAGGTCGGGTTGATCGTCCCCTTGGCCGAGTCACCGGGGTCGGCGGCCGTGGCGACTTGGGCGCCGGCGACGAGCCCGGCGGCGGTGGTTATGGCTGTCGCCAGGAGACTGAGGCGACGAATGGGTGTGGTCATGGCAAGCTCCCCCAGATCATTCGGAGATGGTCCGCGTGTCGTTGGTGCTGCCTCCCGGGCAGCGGGTCCCCGCCATGGTAGCCACGACCTGGGACAGTGGCCAACGATTCGTCGAGGCCGTCGGCCCGTGACCAGCCGGTACGCTGGGCCGCGGCCCGGCAATCCGGCGCCCGATATCTCAAGGGGAAAGCTGTGCGAACGTATTCATTGATGCTTGGGGCCTGCGTGGGCGTGGCCGGCCTCGGGGCCACTGCGGCTGCGGCACCCGCCGGGGCGCGCGGCGTCCCGGCACCGACCGTGCTCGGTGGCCAGGGCCATGCGACGGTCTATGCCTCCGGGATGGAGGTCGCTCCGGACGGCACCTTGGTGGTCGCCGACACGGGCAACGACTCGGTGGCGAAGTTCACCGCCGGCGGGAAGTTGCTCTGGCGGGTCCCGGCCGGTGTTGCCGAGGGGGATGAGGCCGAGAACGCGCGCGATATCGCCGTCGACGACAATGGCTTCATCTATGTCGCGGACGCCGCGGAGTTCCGGATCATCAAACTCGATCCGGTGGACGGGCATACGATCAGGTGGTTCAACGGCCCATCCGGTGACCGGCTCGGGTCGCCGATCGGGATCACGGCCAAGAAGAACAAGATCTACGTCTCCGACGGCGCCAAGAAGAAGGTGCGCGTCTTCGACGCCAATGGCACGCAATTGCAGGTCTTCACCGCCACTGGGGCATGCGATCTGTCGGCCGTGCGCGACGCCGATGCCGACGCGGTGGGCAATGTCTATGTCGCGAACTACAAGAACAACAACATCGTCAAGTTCTCGCCCACCGGCGCATGCCTGACGACGTGGGGCTCCCAGGGCACGGCCAACGGCCAGTTCAAGAACCCCTATGGCGTGCGGGTCGCGAGGGACCCCAAGTGGGGCGAGGTCGTCTATGTCGCCGACTCCAACAACGATCGTGTCCAGGTCTTCTCCAAGACCGGCGCCCTGAAGGCCGTCGTCGGCAAGGCGGGCGCCTTCAACCAGACGGGCACCTTCACCACCTTGCGCCGGGTGGCCGTCGCCCCGGACGGTGACATCTGGGGCGCGGATCTGTGGGGCTGGCGCCTGGTGCGCTTCGACCGGACCGCCACGGGCTACGCCTACGCCCAGACCATCGGCGGCCAGGCTCCGCCTCTGACCAACTCGGCCGTCTTCAATGAGCCCCGCGCGGTCGCCGTGGGCACCGACGGCAACCTGAACATCATGGACACCGTCAACCAGCGGGTGGTGACGATGACCAAGTCCGGCACCGTGCTCGGTGCGTGCGGGCAGCGCGACTACCGGCCGATCTCGGTCAACTGGCCGCGTGGCGTGGCGATCGACCCGGTGACCGGGGACCGGTGGATCGCCGACACCAAGCAGTCGCGTCTGCAGATCTTCCCGACCAAGTGCGGGCTGCAGACCTACCGCCTCGGCAATGTCGGCACCGCGACGCAGCAGTTCACCTGGCCGTATGCCATTGCCATCCGCCCCAGCGACCGCCTCGCCTTCGTCGCCGACACCCAGAACAACCGGGTGACCGTGTGGGATGTCGCAACGCGATCCGCCTTGGGCACCTACACCGGCCTGAAGTCCCCGCGCGCCATCGCTGTCGACGCCGCCACAAAGAATCTCGTCGTCGCCGACGCCGGCAATGCGCGCATCGTGACGCTCTCCTACTCGAAGGCGGCCGGCTTCGCCGCGGTCTCCACGATCACCCCGGCCGGCTTGTCGATGCCCGAGGGGGTGGCCCGCGCGGCCGACGGGAACTACTGGATCGGCGACACCGGCAACAACCGGATCGTCATCGCGACCCCGTCCGGGACGATCGTCGAGACCATCACCACGGCCGCGGGCAAGGCCATCAGCAAGCCGACCTCGATCACCGCCGTCGGCGGCGCGATCTATGTCAGCGACACCAACAACGACCGGGTGCTTGTCTACGGCTCGTGATTCGGCGGCGGTCGCCGACGACAGGTCGAGAAGGCCGAAGGCCCGGCGCGCACTGCGCGCCCGGCCTTCGGTTTGTCGCGGAAGCTACTTGACGTTGAGGTTGAACACCGAGATCCGCTCGTTGCCCTCTTCGGCGACGTAAAGCTTGCCCTTGTCCACGGCGATGCCGTCCGGAATCAGCAGTTTGCCCTTGACGGTGCCGCGCTGAGCGATCTTCATGACGAAGACGCCGGCCTTGGTGTAGACCTTCACGCTGTGCGTCGGGGTGTCGGCGACATAGATCCGCTCGGCGTCGGCAGCGATGCCGAAGCTGCCGCTGATGGCGTTGTCGGCCGTGCCCTTGGCGATCGGCAGCGTCTTGAGCTTGACGCCCGCGGTGCTCCAGTTGGTGATCTGGTCCTTGGCCGAGTCGCTGACCCACAAGGTGCCGTCGACGGGGTCGACGGTGATGCCGCGCGGGTAGACGAAGTCGGTGGCCGAGCCGAACATCCGCAGCAGGTTGCCGTTGCTGTCGAGCACCTGGATGCGCTGGTTGTTGGAGTCGGTGACATAGATCGTGCCGTCGGGCGCGACCGTGACGGACTGCGGGTTGCGGAACTGGCCGAGCCCGCCCTTGCCGGCGGTGCCGGTCGACCACTTGTAGACGCCGTCCTTGGTGTAGGCGGCGATCCGGCCGTTGTCGGTGTCGGTGATGATCCAGTCCCCGTTCACCGGGTTGGACGCCACCGTGCGGGCGTAGTTGAACAAGTACGGTCCGCGCCCGCGCCCACCCCACTCCTTGGTGAAGGTGCCGGCGTTGGTGAAGGTCTCGATGCGCCAGTTGTAGGTGTCGCTGACGGCCACGGTCCCGTCGGTCGCGTTGACAGCGACGCTGCGCGGGGCGTTGAAGCCACCCGGGACGGGGGGCTGCGCCGGGTTGGGGTACTGCATGAGCGCCGCGCCGGTGGGGCTGAACTTCTGGACCCGGAAGTTGGGCATGTCGGCGACCCAGACATTGCCCTGCTGATCCACGGTGACCTCGCGGCCGCCGTCGGCGAACTGGCCGGGGCCGCTACCGAGCGAGCCCCAGCGGGTGATGAAGTTGCCCATGAGGTCGTACTTGTTGACCCGGTTGCCCTCGCCGTCGACGACATAGACCCAGCCGTTGACCTTGTCGACCGCGATGCCGCGCATGTCGCCCTGGAACTGGCCGAGCTTGGAGCCCTTGGTGCCCCACGTGCGCACGAAGGTGCCGTTCTTGTCGAAGACGTCGATGCGCCAGTTGCCGGTGTCGACGACATAGAGGTTGTCGCTCGCGTCGAGGGCCAGGCCGTGCGGGGACTTCATCTGGCCGTTGGCGACGCCCCACGTGCCGAACTGCTTTATCTCGGTCCCGTTGCGGTCCGACATCACGATGTTGTGATCCCAGGTGTCCGCGGTGAAGACCGTGCCGAGGCTGTTGACGACCACGCGGGAGGGGTAGAGGAATTTGCCGGGGCCGGTGCCCTTGGCGCCCCACGAGCGCAGGAAGGCGCCGTCCTTGGAGTAGACGTCGATCTGGTACTTGTCGGTGTCGGCCATGTAGACATCGCCGTTGCTCGGGTCGATGCCCAGGCCGTAGGGCGTGTAGTACTGGTTCGCGCCGTTGCCGTTGTTTTTGATGAAGACGCCGCCGGGTCCGACCGGGGTGCCGTCCGCATTGAAGCGCAGCACCCGGTAGTTCCAGTAGTCACCGACCAGGATGGTGCCATCGAGTTGAGTGGCCATGCCCCAGGCATACAGTCCGGCGTGGCCGGGCCCACCGATGGTGCGCTCGAAGACCGGGCTGATGGTGGTCGCGGATGCCGGTGCCGCCGCGAGGCCGGGGCCCAGGGCGAGGGCGACGCCGGCCGAGACGCCCAAAGAGGTGGTGATGCGCGCGCGCAAGGACAAGGGAGACCCCCGACGTTCGTGGATATGGATGCTGTGGGCTGGCGCCAACTGACCGCCGTCGTTCCGCTTGCGGAAGCCCCCGCGCTATGGTAGCGCGCGGGGTGCGATCTCCGTAATTCCACGTCGTCAGCGGGGTATGTCATCATCGACGGCGGCCAATGCTTGATTTTCGAAGGGTGGAAAGACGTCCATGACGATTTCGCGCGCGCGCCGGCGGTTCCTCGCCGGTGCTACCGCTGGTGTGGTCGGTGCAGGGGGTGTGCTCGCTGCGACCGCGCCCATGGCGCAGGCGGCGACGCTGCCCACGCCGACCGTGCTGGGTGGCCCCGGCCACGCCACGGTCTATGCCTCCGGTTTGGAGGTCGGTCCGGACGGCACCCTCGTGGTCGCCGACACCGGTAACGACTCGATTGCGAAGTTCTCCGCCTCCGGCACCCTGATCTGGCGGGTCTCGGGTGGCACCACCGACGGTGACGAGGCCGAGAACGCTCGCGACATCGCGATCGACAGCAGCGGCGACGTGTATGTCGGCGATGCGGCGTTGAGCCGGGTCATCAAGCTCTCGGGCAGCACCGGTGCCACGCTCGGCACCTGGACGGGTCCGTCCACGGACAAGATCGGCTCCCCGATCGGCCTGACCTACAAGGACGGCAAGATCTACGTCGCTGACGCGCTCAAGCGCAAGATCCGCATCTTCGATACCTCTGGCGTGCAGCAGTCCGCCATCGGCGAGAGCGGTTCGTGCAGTCTGGCTGCGGTCCGGGACGCGGACGCCGACAGCGCGGGCAATATTTATGTCGCCAACTACACCAACAACAACATCCTGAAGTTCTCCTCCTCGGGCACTTGTCTGGGCACCTGGGGGACCCAGGGGAGCGCGCCGGGTCAGTT
Organism: Nostocoides sp.; assembly: GCF_035343835.1. Lineage (NCBI taxonomy): Bacteria > Bacillati > Actinomycetota > Actinomycetes > Micrococcales > Intrasporangiaceae > Nostocoides > Nostocoides sp. The sequence goes on from NZ_DAOQZV010000021.1 coordinate 20,181, forward strand.
CAAGAACCCCTACGGCGTGCGCGTGGCCAATGACCCGGTCTGGGGCGAGAGCGTCTATGTCGCCGACTCCAACAACAACCGGATCCAGATCTTCTCTACCTCCGGCTCCTACCGCACCTCCTTTGGCACCACCGGCACCTACAGCCAGACCGGCAGCTTCACCACCTTGCGCCGGGTCGCCGTCGCCAGCAACGGCGACGTCTGGGGTGCCGACCTGTGGGGCTGGCGCCTGGTGCGCTTCGCCCGCACGAGCACCGGCTTCTCCTACGCCCAGACCATCGGTGGCACCCCACCGCCCCTGACGTCGACCGCTGCCTTTAACGAGCCTCGCGCCGTCGCCGTCGGCCCGACGGGCAATCTCAATGTCATGGACACCGTCAACCAGCGGATTGTCCAGATGACCCCCGACGGCGCCATCGTCGACTCCTGCGGTGAGCGCGATTCGCGCCCCGTCTCGCTGAACTGGCCCCGCGGGCTGGCTGTCGACCCGGCCACCGGCGACCGCTGGATCGCCGACACCAAGCAGTCGCGCCTGCAGATCTTCCCGGCGCGCTGCAGCGACCAGAAGATCCGCCTCGGTGACAAGGGCAGCGGCACCGGGCAGTTCTACTGGCCGTATGCCATCGGCATCCGCAACAGTGACCGGCTCGCCTTCGTCGCCGACACCCTGAACAACCGGATCGTCGTCTGGGATGTGGCCTCGCGCACTCAGATCGCCTCCTACACCGGTGGCGGCCTCAAGCAGCCGCGCGGTGTCAGCGTCGACCAGGCCACGGGCCAGATCATGGTCGCCGACACTGGCAACAACCGCCTCATCGAGCTGAGCTACTCCAAGTCGGCCGGCTTCGCCGCGACCCGCGCCATCGCCCCTGGCCTGTCTGGGCCGGAGAGCGCCGCGGTCGACGTCAACGGCGATGTGTGGGTCGCCGACACGGTCAACAACCGCGTCCAGATCATCAACTCGGCCGGGACGATCACCAACACCATCACCTCCTTCGACGGCAAGAGCTTGAAGGCGCCGAGCACGGTCAGCGTCTCGGGTGGCACGGTCTTCGTCTCCGACACCGGTAACGACCGGATCCTCAAGTACACCCTGAAGAACACCCCGCCACCCGGCACCGGGCCGCAGTACAAGAGCACGCTCTACGGCTACGCGCCGGCGGACATGTACCCCGTGGACGTCACCAGCACCCCGACCCACTACTACGTGGTCGACCCGGGCCGCTACAGCATCTTCGGCGTCAACCGGGCCACCTCGGCCATCGACTACCAGGCCGGCGGCACGCGCGGGTCCGGAACCGATGAACTCGCCGCGGCCCGTGCCCTCGCGGCCGACAGCAGCGGCAATGTCTGGGTCGCCGACACGCCCAACAACCGCATCGTCAAGTACGACAGCACGCTGAAGAACCCCAAGACCTTCGGCTCCAAGGGCACCGGCAACGGCCAGTTCACGGCCATCTACGGCATCGCGGACGGCCCCGGCATCGGGGCCGGCGGCGCCAGCGCCGAGGTCATCTACACCATCGATGCCAACCGGATCCAGAAGTTCACGACCTCGGGCACCTGGCTCGCTACCAAGGTGGACCCCACCTTGAACCAGCCGCGCCAGATCGAGGTCAACAAGACCAATGGTGACGTCTACGTCGTCAACGCCCGCAACAAGCAGGTCGTCGTCTACAACAAGAACCTCACCGAGCTGCGCCGCTTCGGCAGCGTCGGCACCGGCAACGGCCAGTTCATGGGCGACCCCCGCGGCATCACGGTCACCCCGGACGGCTCGGTCGTCTTCGTCACCGACGACGGCAACCGCCGCATTCAGGCCTTCTCGGGCACGACGGGCGCCTACCTCTTCCAGATCGGCGGGACCGGCGTGTTCACCGACCCCCGCGGCATCGAGGTCACCGCGGACAAGAAGCTGATCATCGCGGACGAGTGGGACTTCGCCCTGAAGGAGTACACCTACACCACGTCTGGCGCCACCAAGGTGCGCCAGTTGTTCGGCAATGCGGCCAAGAACACCGGCGCCAACAGCCCGCGCGGCCTGGCGCTCGACAGCCTCGGGCACATCTTCGCCAGCGACTGGTGGAACCAGCGGATCATCCGCACCGACCTCAGCGGCGGCAACTTCTTCACCTGGGGCAAGCGGGGTATCCGCGGCGAGGTCGGCAGCCTCAACTTCCAGTGGGGCGTGGCTGTCCAGCCGGGCACCAATAACGTCTTCGTGGCCAACCGAGAGAGCCACGAGATCAAGGTGTTCAGCAACAACGGCACCCAGTTGTGGGCGTGGGGCAAGCGCAGCTCGGCACCGGGCGACTTCACCTTCCCGCAAGGTCTGACCTTCGACAAGGACGGCACCTTGCTGGTCGCCGACTCGGGCAACGGCCGGATCGAGCGCTTCAAGGTCAACAGCGACTCGCTGACCTACATCACGTCCTACGGCACCACCGGCACCGGCACCGGCCAGTTGCAGATGCCGACCGGCGTCGACACTGCCGCCGACGGGACCATCTGGATCGCCGACACCAAGAACAACCGGATCGTCAGCTATAAGCCGTCGACGGGCACTTGGGGCACGCCGATCACCAAGCCGGCGGGGTCGACGCGGCCCTTCGCCGTGCCGTGGGGCGTCACCGTGGCTCCCGACGGCTACATCTGGGTCGCCGACACCGGACGTCAGCGGTTGGTGCGGATGTCGACCAGCGGCACGATGAGCTACGAGGTGACCGGCGCCAGTGCCGGGACCTCCGACTTTGTCGGCCCCTTCCAGGTCGTCTTCGACGCCTCCGGCGATCTGTACATGTCCGACACGTGGGGCAACCGCGTCATCCGCCTGGGTTTCTGACCCTGCGGTGACCCCCATGCCCGGGCACTAAGTTCGACCAGCGCCGGTCGGCGAACCCCACGACGGGGACGCCGACCGGCGCTGCCGCGCTCCGACCGACACAAGAAGAGACCTCACGTATGCCTGCCGAACTCCCCGAGAACCGATCGGCCGCGGGCCGCGCCCGCGCGCGCCTAGGCCGCCACGTCGCCTGGGCCCGCGATGGCGGCATCGGGCGGCTGATCGAGGAGG
>NZ_DAOQZV010000022.1:0-14653 GCF_035343835.1 Nostocoides sp.
GCGTCCTGACGCCGACGGGCTCGGGGTCCTCGCGAAGTATCGGAGCTGGGTCCCATGCTCTGCGTGGGCCGAAGGAGCGGAGAACTTCGTGGGGTTCTCTAGATGGCTTCGATCTCGGGATACACGGGCTGCCACATGCGTTCGTAGATCTGCTGGATCGGGTCGGTCAGCGGGTTGCGGGCCAGGCCTTCGGCGGCCGCCTGCTGAGCGACGGCCACAGCCACCGTCGCCGACACCGTGCGCAGGGCACTGATCGTCGGCAGCAGAGGGGCGCCCTGGCGATAGGCGTTGACCATGCCGGCCAGCGCCTCGGCGGCCGCGGCGATCATCCCGTCACTGATGCGGGTTGCCTGACAGGTCGCGACTCCGAGACCGAGGCCGGGGAAGATCAGAGCGTTATTGGCTTGGGCGATCGTGTAGCGAACCCCGTCGTGATCGACCGGCCCGAAGGGGCTGCCGGTGGCCACCAGGGCGCGGCCGTCGGTCCAGGTGAGCAGGTCGGCCGGCGTGGCCTCGGCGCGGCTGGTCGGGTTGGACAAGGGGAAGATGATCGGCCGGGCGCAGTAGCTGGCCATCTCCTCGACGATCGCACGCGTGAAGGCCCCACCCCGGGTGGAGGTCCCGATCAGGATGGTCGGGCGGGCATTGCGGATGACATCGGCGAGGGTGATGTGGTTCGGGTCGGCAACGGCCCAGTCCGCGAGGTCGGCGCGGGCGCGGGCATACGGACGTTGGAAGGGCATGAGTTCTGGCTGGTCGTCCACATAGAGGCCGTTGATGCCGATGGCATAGAACCGGGAGTAGGCCTCCTCCTCGGTCTCCGAGGCCCCGGTGCGCAGCATGGTGTCGCGGATCAGGTTGGCGATCCCGATGCCGGCGCTGCCCGCGCCGAAGACGCAGACCCGGTGATCGTCGAGCTCGAGTCCGGTGACATCGACGCCGGCGAGGATGGCCGCAAGCACGACGGCCGCGGTGCCCTGGATGTCGTCGTTGAAGGTGCAGATCTCCTCGCGATAGGTCGTCAGCAGCCGGTGGGCGTTGGTGGTGCCGAAGTCCTCCCAGTGCAGCATCGCGTTGGGGAAGAGGTCCTTGACCGTGCTCACGAAGAGGGCAAGGAATTCGTCGTACTTGTCGCCGCGGACCCGCGCGTGCCGCTCGCCGAGATACATCTCCGAGGACAGCAGACCGAGGTTGTCTGTCCCCACGTCGAGCACCACCGGGATGCAGCGGCGCGGGTGGACCCCGGCGGCCGCGGTGTAGACCGACAGCTTGCCGATCGCGATCTGGATGCCGCCGATGCCCTGGTCGCCGATGCCGAGGATGCCTTCGGAGTCGGTGACCACGACCAGGTCGACCTCGTCGGGGTTGAGGCCGAAGTTGAGGAAGGAATCCACCATCAACTCGGGCTGGTCGATCGAGAGAAACACCCCACGCGGGCGCGAGAACTCGTGGCTGAAGCGCTCGATCGCCTCACCGATGGTGGGCGTGTAGATGACCGGGAGCATCTCCTCGATATTGCTGGTCAGTAGGCGATAGAAGAGCACCTCGTTGCGATCGCGCACGCCGGCCAGGTGGAGATAGCGCCCCAACATCGTTGTCGTGCGCTGGTATTGCTCGTAGACCCGGCGCACCTGGTTCTCCAGGTTGGTCACTCGAGTCGGGACCAGGCCGACGATGCCCAACTCACGGCGCTGCTCGACAGTGAAGGCCGTGCCCCGGTTGGTGGTCGGGTTGGTCATCACCGCACGGCCGCGCGCTTTGATCCGGAGGGGCCCGAAGCCGGTCGAAGTGTCCTGTTCGTAGTCGGTGCTCGGCATGGACCAACCCTGTCCTATTCGGACCGCTAACGCAGCGCTCTGCCCCCGTCAAGTTCACGCGGAGTTCCCGCAAAGTCAGGCAAGGCACAGTTGCCTGCTCGTCGCCACCTCGTTTAGATGAAGGCATGGGGAACACCGACACACTGGGCACCTATGCCGACGCCGAACTCGACCTCGACCTGCGGTGGTGGAAGGCCGCGAACTATCTGACGGTGGGGCAGATCTATCTGCAGGACAACGTCCTGGTCCGCGAGCCACTGCGGCCCGAGCACATCAAGCCCCGGTTGCTCGGTCACTGGGGGACCAGCCCGGGCCTGTCGATGATCTACACCATCCTGAACCGGATCATCAAAGCCACCGACACTGACTGGCTCTACATCACCGGGCCCGGTCACGGTGGCCCCGCGCTGGTGGCCACCGGCTGGCTCGAGGGCACCTACTCCGAGATCTACCCGCGCGTTGGCCCGGACGCCGCCGGTATCCGTCGCCTGTGCCGCCAGTTCTCCTCTCCCGGAGGCATTCCCAGCCACGTCAGCGTCCAGACCCCCGGATCTATCCACGAGGGTGGCGAGCTCGGCTACGCGCTGATCCACGCGGGGGGAGCGGCGATGGATCACCCCGACCTGTTCGTGGCCTGCGTCATCGGCGACGGCGAGTCGGAGACGGGCCCGCTGTCCGCGTCCTGGCGGCTGCCGAACTTCCTCAACCCACGCCGCGACGGCGCGGTCATCCCGATCATTCATCTCAACGGCTACAAGATCGCCGGCCCGACTGTCCTGGGCCGCACCAGCGATGAGGACGTGGCCGCCTACCTGCGTGGCCAGGGCTGGGACCCGGTCTTCGTCGAGGGTGACGACCCGCGCCAAGTCTTCAGCGATCTGTATGCCGCCCTCGCCGGCGCCCAGCGCGACATTCTCGCGATGCGTGCCGAAGCTCGCTCGGAGGAGTCACTCGACGGGGCCAGCCCGAGCAAGCGCTACACCTGGCCGGCCATCGTGCTGCGCACGCCAAAGGGCTGGACCGGACCGCACGAGGTCGACGGCGTCCAGGTCGAAGGCACCAACCTCAGCCACCAGGTCCCGCTCTCCGGGGTTGTCGACAACCCCGAGCACCTGGCGATCCTCGAAGGCTGGCTGCACTCCTACCAGCCCGACGAACAGTTCGACGAGAGCGGCCGGCTCGTGCCGGAGCTCGCGGCGCTCGCGCCGGACGGTGAGAAGCGGATGTCGGCCACGGCATACGCCAATGGCGGCAAGCTGCTGCGCGATCTGCCGAGCCTCGACCTCTCGGCCTACGAGGTGGAGGTCGGCGACAACCGCGGCGCGGTGTGGTTCGAGAACACCAAGTCCACCGGCGAGTTGATGCGGGACATCTATGCGGCCGACCGGCGACCGGACGGCGGCGGGACCTTCCGGCTCTTCTGCCCCGATGAGACGGCGAGCAACCGGCTGCAGTCCGTCTTCGAGGTCACCGACCGATGCTTCATGGGCCCGGCCGAACCGACTGACCAGCGGCTAGGACCGGACGGCCGCGTCATGGAGGTGCTCTCCGAGCACCTGTGTCAGGGTTGGCTGGAGGGCTACCTGCTCAGCGGGCGGCACGGGATGTTCGCGACCTACGAGGCGTTCGCGATGGTGTCGGCGTCGATGGCGATCCAGCACGTGAAGTGGCTGCAGCACGCCCAGACGCTGCGGTGGCGCGACTCGGTTGCCTCGCTCAACATTTTGTTGACGTCGACCTGTTGGCGCAACGACCACAACGGCTTCTCGCACCAGGGCCCGGGGCTGATCGACTGCCTCATCCCGCTCGCGCCCGATGTGGTGCGCGTATGGCTGCCGCCGGACGCGAACACCAGCCTCTCGATCGCGGACCACTGCTTCCAGTCCAAGGACCACGTCAACCTGATCGTCGTCGACAAGCAGAAGCACCTGCAATACCTGACCTTGGAAGAGGCGCACGATCACTGCGCGGCCGGCGCGGGGGAGTGGGCCTGGGCCTCGAATCTCGACGAGAGCGGCAAGCCGGACATCGTGATCGCGTGCGCCGGAGATGTCCCGACCCAGGAAGCCCTGGCCGCCACCGAGTTGCTGCGCAATCACGTCCCGGACCTGCGGGTGAAGTTCGTCAATGTCGTCGACCTGATGGCGCTGCTGCCGGAGAACGACCACCCGCACGGCTTCACCGACACCCAGTTCGACGATCTGTTCACGACCGACACCCACGTGGTCTTCGCCTTCCACGGCTACCCGCGGGCGATCCATCAACTGGTGCACGGCCGGACCAACCCGGGGCGCTTCCACGTGCGCGGCTTCAACGAACAAGGCACCACGACAACGCCTTTCGATATGGTCGTGCTCAACAAGATGAGCCGCTTCCACCTCGCCAAAGAGGCCCTGCGCCGCTCCACCCGCCGCACCGCGGGCTGGAACAGCCTGGTCCAGTTGTGCGATCGCCGGCTCGCCGAGCACGAGACCTATATCCGCGAGCACCTGGCCGACATGCCCGATATCGCAGACTGGACGTGGGGCTCAGGGGCCTAACGACGCCAGGACGTCGTCGAGCATCTGCGGGGTCAGGCGGCCGGTGTACGTGTTGTGCGGGCTGACGTGATAGCAGCCGACCAGGGTGACCTCGTCGCCGGCCGGCGAGGTCACCTGGACGCGAGCGCCATGGGCGAACTTCGGCAGCGGGCGCGGGACCTCCCAGCCAAGTTCGCCCAGGGCGGTGAGCGTCGCCTGCCAGCCGACGGCACCGAGCGCGAGGATCGCGCGCAGGTGGCGCGCCGATAGTTCGAGTTCGCGCGCCAGCCATGGGCGGCAGGTCAGCCTTTCCTGTGGTGTCGGCGCATTGGCCGGCGGCGCACAGCGCACTGAGGCGATGATCCGTGCGCCAGTCAGCCCCAGGCCGTCGCCCGCCGCCTCGGAGGTGGGCTGGTTGGCGAAGCCGGTCCGGTGCAGGGCGGCGAAGAGGAAGTCACCAGAGGGATCGCCCGTGAAGACCCGTCCTGTCCGGTTGGCGCCATTGGCCGCCGGCGCCAGGCCGACGATCAGCAGCGGCGCTTCGGGATCGCCGAAGGACGGCACGGGGCGCCCCCAATAGGGCTGCGCCGCAAAGGACTTGCGGCGTCCCGTGCGCGCGACGTCCTCGCGCCAGGCCACCAGGCGGGGGCAGGCACGGCATACGGAGATCCCGGCAGCGAGGTGGTCGAGGGTCGCCGCGCCCGCGGCGAGTTCGGCGACTTCCCGCGCGCTCCGCGCGATGGCCGTATGCCGCGTGGCCGGGTCCCCGGGCCAGCCCGCGCCAGGCGGAACCGGGGAGTCGAAAAGCTCGCCGGTCACGGGGTGCGGGTCCACCCCCACACCCTAGGAGGCCGACGAATCGGGAGCATAGACCGACGGCAACCGACAACTTTGCGGGCATCATCATGCCGAGCCGGAGGAATTGCGGCCGGCGCTATGCTGAACGCGTGGTCTTACGCGACAACGGTGTCCTCGAACTCGACCCCACCCAGGTGAAGTACGCCCGGTCCCGCGCGCGCAAGGCCGGGCGGCCGGTCGTGAACTTGGCCAAGCGGCATACGACCGTGTCGGTGGAGCGAGCGACCCTTCGACTGGCTGGACTCTCCGGCGCCGACCACGAGAACGTGCCTTGGGTCAACCACCTGCTCGACTCGGTCCGCGCGCAGGTCGGCCTCGAGCACGGCGTGACGACCCCCGTCTGGGACGCACTGATCCGCGGCGAGGCGCCCGATCTGCTCACCCTCGCGCAGAAGGCCGCGGGTGGCGCGGCCACCTTCCGCCAGCCCGAGGGCAAGGCGGCCACGACGGCCCGCAAGCAGGCCCGCTTCGCGGTCGCCCGCGGCATACGGACCATCGACGCGCAGCGTAAGACACGCGACAAACTCATTGCGCGCCATGGGGATCCGACGCAGAAGCCGTGGATCTATCTCATCGTCGCGACCGGCGACATCTACGAGGACATCCCGCAGGCCCAGGCCGCCGCGCGCGAGGGCGCCGACATCATCGCCGTCATCCGCAGCACCGGGCAGAGCCTGCTCGACTTCGTCCCCGAGGGCGCGACCCGCGAGGGCTATGCCGGCACGTATGCGACTCAAGAGAACTTCCGCCTGATGCGGGCGGCGCTCGATGAGACGAGCAAGGAGTTGGGCCGCTACATCCGGCTGACCAACTATGCCAGCGGCCTGTGCATGCCCGAGATCGCCACCCTCGCCGGGCTCGAGCGCCTGGACATGATGCTCAACGACTCGATGTACGGCATCCTCTTCCGCGACATAAACCCGATCAGAACCTTTGTCGACCAACGCTTTTCGCGTCAGATCCACGCCCGCGCCGGCATCATCATCAACACCGGCGAGGACAACTACCTGACCACCGCCGACGCCGTCGAAGCGGCCCACACGGTGACCGTCAGCCAACTGCTCAACGAGTACTTCGCGAAGGAGGCCGGGCTCGCGGACTGGCAACTTGGCCTCGGTCACGCCTTCGAGATCGACCCGTCGATCCCCGACAGCTTCCGGCTCGAGCTCGCGCACGCTCTGCTCGCGCGGCAACTCTTCCCCGACGCGCCGCTGAAGTGGATGCCGCCCACCAAACACATGACCGGCGACATCTTCCGCGGCTACTTGCTCGACGGCTTCTTCAACCTCGCCGGAGCGATGACCGGTCAGGGCATCCTGCTGGTCGGCATGATGACCGAAGCCGTTGTGACACCGTGGATTTCGGATCGTGATCTGGCCCTGCAGAACGTCCGCTATGTCTTGAACGCCGCGGGTGGTCTGACCGAGGATTTCCACCCGCCTCGCGACGGCTTCATCCAGACGCGAGCGCGTCAGGTGCTCGCCGATTCGATCGACCTGCTCGATTCGATCGTCGGCGACAGCACCACCTCGGACCCGCCGCTGCTCGCCGCCATCGCCGACGGCACCTTCGGTGCCATGAAGCGGCCGGCGACCAAGGGCAAAGGCCTGGACGGTGTGGTGCGCAAGGCTGCGGCATACGACAATCCCGCCATTGACCTGCTGGAAACGGGGGAGACCCGATGAACCGCCGCAATGACGCGCACGAGGCGCGCCGCCGCCGGGAGAATGCGCTCCCGGGCGAGTTGTCGATCAAGACGCCCGGCCCGATCGTGCGGCCGTATGGCGACACGACCGGCGATGGGATGGTGCAGCTTTCCTTCACCCTCCCGCTGCCGCACGACAAGCGCGCGGAGGGCGCCGCCGTGCGGATGGCGATGGCGATGGGCATCGAACCGGCGCTCCTGGTCCACGCCAAGGCGATCGGTCCCGACTTCACGTTCTTCGTGGTCTATGGCCCGGTCAAGCACCTGGTCGACATCAGCGCCATCGACATCGTCGAGCGCGAGTTCGAGCTGCTGTCGTCCAAGGAGGTCAACGCGGCCGTCAAGAAGCACCTGCGGCGCAAGTTGGTGATCGTCGGCGGCTGCATCGGCACCGACGCCCACACCGTCGGGATCGACGCGATCCTCAATATCAAGGGGTTCGCGGGGGAAAAGGGCCTGGAGTACTACCGCGAGCTGTCGGTGCACAATCTTGGCGCGCAACTGGCCATCCCCGAGCTCGTCGAGAGCGCCCGCGAGCTCAAAGCCGACGCCGTCCTCGTCTCGCAGGTCGTCACCCAGAAGGACGCGCACATCCACAACACGACGGCGATGAGCGCCGCCTTCCGTGAGGCCTTCCCGGCGGGCAAGGTCCCGCATCTGATCGTCGGCGGCCCGCGATTCGAGGAGGGCTCCGCCGGCGTGCTCGGCGTCGATCGGATCTTCGGCCGCGGCACCACCCCCGGCGAGGTCGCCTCCTATCTCGTCCACGCCCTCGTCGACCCGGCGACCCGGGTCGGCACCACCACCAAGGCGGCGTCATGACCAGCTCCCCAGCCGGCAAACCCGAGGTGGGCACCACCGTCGTCCACCGCCGGTACGTGCCGTACAGCCACGCCCATTACGCCGGGAACCTCGTCGACGGCGCCTATTCACTGGCCGCCTTCGGCGATGTCGCCACTGAGATGTGCATCCGCACCGACGGCGATGAGGGGCTCTTCGCGTCCTATTCGGATGTCCAGTTCACGGCCCCGGTCCGGGCGGGGGACTGCATCGAGATCGAAGCGCGACTCGTGCGCGCGGGCACTCGCAGCCGGGAGATGACCTTCGAGGTCCGCGTGATCGCTCGCGGCACCCCCGAGCGCGGCGAGTCCGCGGCCGACCTGCTCGACCCACCGATCGTCGCCACCACGGCTCGCGGCGTGGTCGTCGTCCCGCCGCGCCCCTGACGGGACGGCGGGGCGCGTACCGTTAGCGCGTGCGTCGCCGACCCCACGAGCTCCTGCTCCCCGCGCGGCTCCTCCTCGCGTTCGCCGCCGGGCTCGCCATCTGGCTCGCCCTCCCCGGTAACAACCAGTGGTATGCCGCGTGGCTCGGTTGCGCGCTCCTCGCCGCCGCCGGCTGGGCGGCTGGATTCCGGTGGGGCCTGCTGATCGGGCTGCTCGCCGGGTGGGCCTACTTCGTCCCCACGCTGGCCTGGTCCGGGATCTATGTCGGCCCGCTGCCGTGGCTCGCGCTCGCCACCCTCGAAGCCCTCTATATCGCGGTCATGGTCGGCGTCGTCGGGTGGCTGCAGCGACGGCTGGTCGCTCGCGGACGGGACGTCGCGGCATACGCGGTCGTGCCCCTGGCCTGGGTCGTGGGGGAGTGGGCGCGCGGCACGACGCCCTTCGGCGGCTTCCCGTGGGCGCGCCTGGCGTTCTCGCAGGCTGACTCGCCGATCCGCAACCTCGCCGCTCTCGGCGGCGCGCCGCTGCTCACCGCCGCCGTTGCCACCATCGGTGTCCTGACGTATGCCGTGGCGCGCGCGGCGCTGGTCACTCGCCGGCCGCTGCCGGCGGTTGCATCGATCGCGGGGGTGGCGGCCCTGGCGCTCGGCTCGCTGCTCATCCCGTTGCCCACGACGGCGGGGGCGCCGACCGCGGAAATCGCGCTCGTCCAGGGCAATGTCCCCAAGCCCGGCCTCGACTTCAACTCCGAGCGGCGCGCGGTGCTCGACCTGCATGCCCGCGCGACCGAGACGCTGGCCGCCAGCGGGGTGCGTCCCGACCTGGTCGTCTGGCCCGAGAACGCCGTCGACATCGATCCTTTGCGCAACCCCGACGCGGCTGCCGAGATCATCGCCGCGCAGAACGCCATTCAGGCGCCCCTGCTCGTGGGCGCGATCCTCGAGGAGCCGGAGCCCTACGTCTCCAACGCCTCCCTGCTCTACCGGCCGGGTGTCGTCGATCCGGAGCGCTATGTCAAACAACATCCCGTGCCGTTCGCTGAGTATGTGCCCTATCGCGACTTCTTTCGCCACTTCAGCGACAAGGTCGATCTGGTGCGGGCCGGCATGGCAACGGGGACCGAGATCGGCTACTTCGAGGTCGCGACCAAGGCCGGGCAGACCTTCGCCGCGCTGCCGACGATCTGCTTCGAGGTCGCCTACGACGGCCTGATCCGCGCGGCGGTCACGCACAACGCCAGCCTGCCCAGCGTCTTGGTCGTCCAGACCAATAACGCGACCTTCGGCTTCACCGACGAGTCCGAGCAGCAGTACGCGATCAGCCGGATCCGTGCCATCGAACACGGCCGGGCCGTCGTGCACGTCTCCACAGTCGGCGTGAGCGGCTTCGTCGCCCCCGACGGAACCAGCGGGCCGCTGACCACGTTGTTCACGCAGGCAACCCAGGTCGAGGCAGTGCCACTGCTGTCTGGTCTCACGGTGGCCGACCGGATCGGGGGCCTGCCGGAATATCTTGCCCTCGCCGGTCTGTTCGTCGCCTTTGGCCGGACCATGACCCGCAGTCACGATAATGGTTCGACCCCCGCACCACCCGCCGTCTCTAAGGAACTCGTCGGTGCCTGAGCACACCTCGCCCGCCCGCGGCCCGATCACCCGCGTGCTGGTCTGCATCCCGACCTACAACGAGCGCGAGAACCTCCCGCGCGCCGTGGCCGGAGTGCGCGAACACGCGCCCGACGCCGACGTCCTCATCCTCGACGACAACTCCCCGGACGGCACGGGCGCCGTCGCCGACGAGCTGGCCGCCGCCGATGCCCGCGTCCATGTGCTGCACCGGGCTGGCAAGGAAGGTCTCGGCCGGGCCTATCTCGCCGGCTTCGCCTGGGGCCTAGAGCGCGGCTACGACGCGCTGGTCGAGATGGATGCCGACGGTTCGCACCAGGCCAAGCACCTCCCGGCCCTGCTCTCGGCCGCGGAGCACGCCGACGCCGTCATCGGCTCGCGTTATGTTCGCGGTGGCAAGGTCGTCAACTGGCCGCTGAGTCGCAAGGTGCTCAGCGTCGGCGGCAATGTCTACACCCGGGTCCTGCTCGGGATGCCCGTCTCTGACGCCACCGCCGGCTATCGCGTATACCGCGCGTCCGCCCTGCATGCCATCGATCTGGACAGTGTCGCGTCGGAGGGCTACTGCTTCCAGGTCGACCTGACCCGGCGTGCCGTCCGGGCCGGTCTGGCCGTCCGCGAAGTGCCCATCACCTTCCTCGAACGTGAGATCGGCGACTCGAAAATGAACCAGGACGTCGCCTCCGAGTCCCTGAAACGGATCACTCGCTGGGGCCTGGAACACCGGGCCGGACAGGTCCGCGCGCTCACCCAGCGGGAACCGCGATGGCACGACCTGTAGGCGCCACCCCGTATGCCGCGGCCCCCCGCCGCCGCGGCCGTCGCTCATGGCTCGTCCTGCTCTTCCTCCTGGTGCCCATCCTTGAGGTCCTCGCGCTGATCGGGGTCGGAAAAGTCATCGGCGGCTGGCCGACCTTCTTTCTGCTGGTCTTCGAATCCCTGCTCGGTGCCTGGCTGATCCGGCACGAGGGCGCCCGCACCTGGCGCGCGCTTCAGGTGGCCCTGACCACCGGCGCGATGCCGGCGAAGGAACTCGCGGATGCCGCACTCGTCCTCGTCGGCGGGACCCTGCTGCTCTTCCCGGGCTTCCTGACCGACATCGTCGGCTTCTTCTTCATCCTTCCGATGACCCGGCCGGTGACGAGGCGCCTCCTGGAGCGCGCGGTGCGGTCGCGACTGATGACTGGATTCCCCGGCGCCTCGAGCGGGCCGGCTCCCGACGGCCGGCGACCCGCCGCGACCGAGACTGTCGAGGGACAGGTCGTCGATCCGCTAGACTAGAAAGGTTGGCTACCACGCGGTCGTGTTGCTTTCCGCGTGGCATGCGCGGGGGCGCAACCTTTTTGGTGGCCACGGCGTCTTAAGACCTGACGCCGGAACACAACCGGGCCGCCGGGCGTTGCACGCAACGACGGTGTCCGCACCCACCGATACCGCATTTCTTCGAATCAGATTTAGGGAGTACCCCCAATGGCCGATCGCACTCTTCGCGGCAGCCGCATGGTGTCCTTCAGCATGGAGACCTCGGCGAATGTCGTCCCCAGCGAGCGCCAGATCGTTGTCTATGTCTGCCCGGCCGAGCACCGGATAGAGCTGCCCTTCTCCACTGAGGCCGAGATTCCCGCCACGTGGGAGTGCCGTTGCGGCGAGGAGGCCCTGCTGCTCGATGGCAAGGCCCCCGACCGCAAGCCGGTCAAGCCGGCTCGCACCCACTGGGACATGCTGCTGGAGCGCCGGTCCATCCCCGAGCTCGAAGAGCTCTTGGAGGAGCGTCTGACCCTCCTGCGGGAGGCGCGCGGCGAGAAGCCGAGCAAGCGCAGCGCCTGACCCACACGGCATACGGCAATCCGCCGGAAGGCAGATGGGCCCGTCACCTGATGGTGACGGGCCCTTTGCCGTATGCCGTGGGAGAGGGTCCTTAGACGATCGCCGGTTGTTCGTTGCCGGCCTGGCGGATGCCTTCGCGAATATCGACCCGCGAGAGCAGGAAGCCGCCGAGCACGAAGAAGATGATCAGGGCCACGATCGCCAGCCGGTACGTGTGAGTCAGCTGGTAGACGAGGCCGAAGAGCAATGTCCCGAACCAGCTCGTCCCGCGTTCCATCGCCTGGTAGAGGCTGAAGTACTCGGCCTCGCGGCCATTGGGGACCAGTTGGCTGTAGAGCGAGCGGGAGAGGGCTTGGGAGCCGCCGAGCACGATGCCGATCGCCACCCCGAGCAAGATGAAGGGGATGAAGGCCTTCTCGGGCACGAAATAGGCAGCGACGACGATGATCGTCCAGATCCCCAGCGACCCGAGCACGGTACGCCACGCCCCGAGTTTCGCGGCGATCCGGCCGAAGAGCAACGCCCCGCCGAAGGCAACGAACTGGACGAGCAGGATCAGCGCGATCAGTTGCGATTGCTCGAACTTCAGCTCCTCCGCGCCATAGAGGCTCGAGGCGGAGATCACGGTCTGGATGCCGTCGTTGTAGAAGAGATAGGCGAGCAGGAAGAGCATCGTCTGCGGGTGGTGGGCGCGCAGGTCGCAAAAGGTGCTGCTCAGCTGCTTGAGGCTGCCGGCGACCGCGCCCTCGTTGCGCGCGGCGACCGGGGTCTCGACGCCGCGCAGATCCCACATGCCCTTGATGGGGATGATCGCAAACAGTCCCCACCACAAGGCGGCCGACAGCATGCTGATGCGCACGGCCATACCGGTCGAGAGGCCGAAGGTGTCGTGCATGGTGACAAGGACCAGATTGACGGCCAGCAGAAGACCGCCGCCGAGATAGCCGAGCGCCCAACCTCTGGATGAGACGCGGTCGCGATCGTCGGGCGCGGCGATCTGATTGAGGATCGAGTCGTAGACGACGAGCGAGGAGCCGAGGAAGACGGTGGCGAACAACATCAGGATCGCCCCGAGTTGCCAGCGCGTGCCGGTGACGAAGAAGAGGCCGGCGGCCGAGAGCGCACCGAGCCAGGCGCACGCCCCGAGGAACCGCGCCGGCCGGTCCATCCGGTCGGCGATCGCGCCGACGAAGATCAGAACAACCGCGCTGAGCAGGGTCGCGAAGGTCGTCGTGTAGGGCGCAAGCGAGCCCGGGGCGATCGGGATGCCGAGAACGTGCAGGTTGACGGCGCAGTCGAGGTCGCTGTCCTGCCCGGGGCAGGCGGCGGCCTTGGCGATGCTGGTGATGTAGGGGCCGTAGAGCACGGTGCCGATCGTGGTGACGAAGGCGGAGTTGGCCCAGTCGTACCAGAACCAGGGACGGATGTATTTGGCGTTTGCCGCGTAGTCAGGCGTGTCGATCGGCGCATCCGCCACGGATTCCATGCCGGAACTGTGGCACAACTCCGAGGCGCTGCGACAAAAGTGGCGGTACTTGGTTACCGGCGCGTCGCATTGCGGGCGTCAGCCCGCGAACTCCCAGTGCCAGGGCTCGGGCAGCGTGCCGCCCTGGGCCGCCCACGAGGGGTGGAACCAGCCGAAGAGCGCGGCGTTCTGGACCAGCCACAGATGCGCGGGGCTGGAGTAGTCCTGCACGCCGCCGCACAGGTCGACGGCCCGGCCGAGGCCGTGCTCGCTGGTGCCGGGCGTCGCGGCCCACGGGCCTCGGGCGGCCTTGACCGCGACCTGTTCGGCATACGAGCGGTAGCCGTCGGTGACGCACAGCAGCGTGCCGGTGTCCTCGGCATACGCCTTGCTCATCGCATTGAAGGCGGCAGCCGCCTGGGGGACCAGGAATTCGTCCGTCGACCCGACCAGGGGGCACAGGGCGGACGGCGGGATTTGGCCGTTGGACCACATGCCCGTCTTGTCGGTGCACGGCGAGAGACGCAGGTCCTTGACACTGATGTTGGAGGCTGCGAGTGCCTTGGTTAGCCGGGTGGAGGCATCGATGGCGTTGGGGTCGCCGCTGCCCAGGAGTATCCCGGCGAGCGGTCCGGCCTCCTCGACGTGGGCCAGGTGGACTTTGCGCAGCTCGGCCAGGTCCGCATTCTGCTGCTCGACGGCCTTCTTGGCCTCGGTCTTGCGGGTCGTCGCCGACTTGGCGGCGGCATCGGCCTTGTCCTTGGCGGCATCGGCCCGCATCGATGCGAGCTTTTGCGCGATGGTGTATTCGCGCAGGTCATCGACCGTGCGGATGCGGTTGTCCGTCAGGTAGTTGAGGTCGGAGAGCGGGTTGCTCGCCTTGCTGGCGTCCTTGGACAGCGCGTCGAGATAGGTCAGGGACTCGGCGAGCGGTCCGCCCTGGGTATAGGCGGAGACAGCCCAGTCGCGCAGGTCCTGGCGGGCCGTGTTGAGGCGCTCCTGGAGAGCCGAGGCGATCTCGGACTGGGTCTGAGCCTCCTGGGTCGCGGCGCGCTGATCGTTCATGGCGTTGCTGTAGGCCTCGAGCGCGCTATTGGCCTTCTTGGCGGCCTTGTCGAGCTTGGTCATCGCCGCGGCAATGTTCTTGTCGGAGGCGAGGATCTCGGCGCGCAGGGCATCGGCGCGGGCGATCTGTCGTTGGAGCTCAGCCGGGGTCAAGGCTCCGGAGTCGCCGGCATCGACCGGGATGGTCACCGTGGTAGAGGAGGGGGTCGTCGAGGTGCCGTCAGCCGCCGACGCCGAGGTGGCGCACGCCAGAGACACGGCGAGGGATGCCGTGACCAGGGCCGACCCCGCCAACCGAAAGCGCACCAGGAATCTCCGAATCCATGCTCAGATCACGCGTCGGCCAGGCGGGTGGGAGATCCACGCGATCGCAACTAGTGATGACCGTTGTTTATCGTACCGTGACCGGCCGGCTGCCGGAACCGATCGTCCACATGCTCTCCCTGTGAATCCGGCGGGCGAGTTGTCCACAGGTGCTCGTGTCTTGATGTGCCGCATCCACAGGCCATGTGCGAGGCCCTAGCGCTCGTGGTGGGGCCGGGTCAGGCT
>NZ_DAOQZV010000022.1:14753-19401 GCF_035343835.1 Nostocoides sp.
CGTGGACACCATCGAGTTGGCCTGCTGGAGTGCCGCGACCCGGCGCGGGGCGGAGCGCCTGACCGTGGGCGATCAGGTCAGCGTCGAAGGCGCGCTGCGGCACCGCTACTTCCGCACGGGTCCGGCGCTGCAGAGCCGATACGAGGTCGAGGTGGCCACCAGCCGCACGATGCCCGCCGCACGGTCCGGTGCGACGGGCACCTGAGCGGCACCGTGATGGCGTCAGTCCACCGGCGGCACTACGAGGAGCGAGCGGCCCTCGTGGGGCTGAAGAACGACATACAGGCTGTGCAGGTCGTCGACCTCGCCCACCGGAGCACTGGTGATCATGTCGATAACGGTGCTGCCCGGTCGCAGGTGATCGGAGCGGACACTGCCCGAGACGGTCGTGTTGGCAAAGTTGAGGACGGTGACCTGGTCGGACTCGGCGAGCCGGTGGACCATGACCAGCATTCCCTTGTTGGAGACCGCGGGGATGTCGAGTTGCTGCGCGGTCGCCAGGCCATGACGCGCGCGGACGGCGAGGATCGCGCGCAGTTGGCTGGCGAAGGAGGACTCGTCGGCGAGCTGCTCGGCGAGCGAGCCGTAGAGCGCGGGGGCCTTGGGCATCTTCGAGGTGGACTCGGTCGCGCCCGGCTGGAAGCCGAGCAAGTCGTAGGCACCGCGGTGGATCCACCTGGTGTCACCATCGGCGATGAGAGCGGCGACCTGCTTGCGCTCCAGGGGAAGTGCCCCGATCAGGTCCCATCCGGAGAGCGCAAAGACGCCGGGCTGCCAGGCGTTATACATCGCGAGCAAGAGGTGGGCCCGCTTGATCGCCTCGATGTTCTCGGCAGTGAGGGCGCTCAGGTCATCGAACCCGAGCGACGCCGCGATGATCGAGGCCGTGGTCGAGGCGATGCCGTTGGTGGTGAAGAGCGCGTTGTAGGGCCCGGATTCGCCCGCGATCCGCTCAGTCAGCTCGGCCCGGATCAGTACCGCCAGATCGGCGCCGAGGATCTCCTTGCGGCGGAAGGTGAAGGGCTCAGCCGCATGCAGCGTCGCGAAGTGAACGAGCTCATAGGTCATCTCGTCGTGATTCTGCAGGGCATGCACGAGCGAGACCGTGTCGACACCCATAGCCTGGGCGGTGCGCATGGTCAGCCGCAGGAACTCGGTGTCGCCGGTCGCCATGGCGTGGTGGTAGGCCGGGCGGTTGACGAAGTCGTAGGAAAGATCGGCGCCACGCTCGGCGGTGTTTTTGATGTCGTCGATGGTGAGGTTGAGCTCCTGGAAGGTGAAGCCGCCGACCTTGCGCACCATGCTCGCGATGAGCTGATTCGCAGCCTCCGAGAGCGGGTGACCCTCGGACCAGGCCGGACCACCGGTCGCGTTCTTCTCGACGCCGAGGAAGCCGTTGGCATCCAGGCGCAAGGCACCACTGCCGAGGTCGCCCAGAGAATGCAGTGCGTCGCCGATGACCAGACGCATGCCGGCGAACGTGGGGTCGAGCCAGTTCAGCGAGGGCTGCCCCTCCTTGAAGTAGTGCAGATAGACCCAGCGGTGTTCCTCGCCATCCGGGCCCAGAACTGCGGCCGTGGTCGACCAGTTGGTCTCCTTGACGCCGGGCTCGAAGAAGATGACGCGCTGCATCTCGCCGACGATGTAGCCCGCGTCGGTCAAGCTCCGCTCCGCCGCCTCGTCGAGATTGACCGAGTCGCGACCCTTGGGGACCACGGGAAGCAATCCCCAGTCGTCCTTGGGGATCTCGACCATGTGATAGATCCCGGGGTAGTCGCCGACCTTCATCTCGGCCAGCCGGAAGTCGGCACCCTTGCCGGTATGCCCGGGCACGATGTCGTCGATGACCAGGCCGTTGTGGGCGGCGGCGACCTCGCACATCGCGCGGAACTCGTCCTCGGTCCCGAACATGTCGTCGAACTGCGTGGAAATGCGGTCGAAGTGGCCGTCCACACTCGGCGTGGTCTCCCAGCCGGTGATCCCGCCGGCCCGCTTGACCGGGCCGGTGTGAATGGCGGTGATGCCGATGGACTCGAAGGCCGACCAGAGGTCCTCGTCGCCGAGCGTGCCGAGGAAGGTCCCCCCGGCCTTGGTGATCATCGAGATGGGGTAGGCCGTGAACCACACGGCAGCCTTGTCGATGGCCGCCCGGGGGTCGGGTGCGGCATACGGGTTCTGCCACATGCTGCCCTGGCCGGCGAACTGGCGCGCGAAGGTCGTCGCGTCCGCGAGCATGGACTCGTCGACCAGCCAGGAGACATAGTCCGGGTTGTCGCCGGTCGGCGACCCGGGCTGCTTGGCCTTGCGCTGCCACAGCCGGTCCCGAAGTCGCGCGCGCGGACGCAAGCGGGCGGGACGAGCCGGATAGAACTGCCCCTCGTAGCTGACTTCCTCAGGCACCGGGTCGGCACCAGGCGCGGCAGCGTCGGTCGAAGCGTCGGCGGGGGGCACGGTGCGGTCGTCATCGGTCACGGCAGACATCGTAGGGACCGGGGCGTGACGGCGGCCACACCCCTGCGCGGTCCGCCTGCGGCTGGCCGCAAGGGCGCGCGCGACCCGCCTACACAATACCCATAGGGGTATGCAAAGCTACTGGCATGCGAACGATCATCATCGGGGGAGTGGCCGGCGGGATGTCCGCCGCGACCCGTCTGCGCCGGCTCGATGAGTCGATGGAAATCATTGTCCTCGAACGCAGCGGCTACGTCTCCTTCGCCAACTGTGGCCTGCCCTATCACGTGGGCGGCGTCATCCCGGAGCGGTCGGCATTGCTACTGCAGACCCCGCAGTCATTGGCTCGGCGCTTCGGACTCGACGTGCGGGTTCACCATGAGGCGATCGCGCTCGATCCGTCCCGGAAAACCGTGACCGTCCGGCCGCCCGGCGCAGCAGAGCCCGCCGAACTGACGTATGACGCGCTCGTCCTCGCCCCGGGCGCGACCCCGGTGCGACCGCCGATCCCGGGCATCGATCGCGCTCTCGCGCTGCGGGATGTCGAGGACACCGACGCCCTGGTCGCGGCCACGGCCGAAGCGCGCACGGCGGTGGTGATCGGGGGCGGCTTCATCGGCGTTGAGATGGCCGAGAACCTCGTCCACCGCGGCCTGCAGGTCGCGCTCGTCGAGGCGACCGCCCAGTGCCTGGCGCCATTGGACCCGGAGATGGTCGCGCCCGTCCACGCCACCTTGGTGGAACGTGGCGTCGATCTGCGTCTGGATACGGCGGTGGCGGCCGTGGACGCGACCGGGGTCACCCTGGGCAACGGCGACCGGCTGCCTGCCGACGTCGTCATCGCGGCCATCGGCGTTCGGCCCGACAGCCGGCTCGCGGCCGCCGCCGGCTTGGAGGTGGGGGAGCGGGGCGGAATCGTGGTGGACGAGTTCTGTCGGACCAGCGACCCGGCGATCTATGCCGTCGGCGATGCCGTCGTGAAGAAGGATGCGCAGGACGGCAGCGACGTCCTGGTGCCGTTGGCCAATACCGCGAACCTGCAGGGCCGCCGGGTTGCCGACGTCATCGCCGGCGCCGGGGCAGCGGTGCGCCCGGTGCTCGGCACCGCCATCGTCGGCGTCTTCGGGCTCCAGGTCGGGTCAACGGGGTGGAATGAGAAGCGACTGCGCGCCAGCGGCCGACCATACCGGGCGATCCACACGCACCCCAGCGACCACGCCGGCTACTACCCGGGAGCGACCACGATCGCGCTCAAGCTCCTCGTCGACCCCGCGAACGACGCCATCCTGGGCGCCCAGGGCGTGGGCACGGCCGGCGTGGACAAGCGCATCGATATCATCGCGACGGCGATGGCCGGCGGCCTGCGCGCCGCGGAGCTCGCCGATCTCGAACTGGCTTATGCGCCGCAGTTCGGCTCCGCGAAAGATCCGGTCAACATGCTCGGCTTCGTGGACGAGAACCAGGTGCGCGGCCTGTCCGACACCGTGCAATGGCACGAGTTGGACGCCGCGCTCGCCGACGGGGCGAGCCTGATCGACGTCCGCACGCCGGGCGAGTTCGCGGCCGGGTCGATCCCGGGCGCCGTGCTGATCCCCGTCGACGAATTGCGCGAACGGATCACCGATCTGCCCGCCGGACCGCTGGTCGTGCATTGCGCCGTGGGGATCCGAGGCCACCTCGCCGCGATGCTCCTGCGCCAGCAGGGGCGAGAGGTGCGCAATCTCGACGGGGGTTATCGCACGTGGGCAGCCGGCATGGCCGCGTCGCTCGCGCGCGAGTCGGTGTCAGGAGCGCGCGGGTAGGTCACCAACGGCCGGCTTGTCACCGAACGGATTGTCGCAGAAGACGACCGACCAATGCGAACAGCCCAGATCGACCTCGCCGAGCTGCTCCTGCGCTTGGACCACGAGCCAGGCTGCCGTTAGGTCCAGGGCCTGGCCGTCCCGTCGACGATGCGGTGGAGGTAGGCCGGGCGGTAGACGTCGCCACACCAGTACGTCTCATCGCCGCGTGGCGGCACGAAGGCGACGGTGGTCTCGCGAGTCTCCCTGGTGGAGGCCCGGGCGAGCGTCAGGCAGTGCGTGCCCGCGTACTCGTCGGCGCCCCGCGCCCGCGGCACGCACATCGGCCAGCTGGGTGCGAGCAGCCGGAACGGCGCTTGCGAGGCGAGCGGTCAGGTCGTGATTGATCACCGACC
>NZ_DAOQZV010000022.1:19501-23216 GCF_035343835.1 Nostocoides sp.
GCAGCCGGAACGGCGCTTGCGAGGCGAGCGGTCAGGTCGTGATTGATCACCGACCTCTTGTGCGCCGCCGCCACAGTGCTGGCCATATTGACGATCAGATAGGCGCCGACGACGAGGACGAGTCCGCCGGCGAGGATGACCTTGACGGCCCTGAGGAATCCCGACATGTAGGGGACCGTAACGCGGCCTCGCCGGTCCGCCATGGGCCGCGCTACTCACGATGCGCGACCCACAGAAGACGGACTCTGACGTCCGGATGTAACCCGCAAATGGGTTTGCTACTCACTTCCCTGCCCGAAATCGGGCAGATTGTTGCTGTTCGCGACTCGGGATGTCATGCTGGATGCGTGCCGGACCGAGAACTCGTCGACCACGTGACGCGGTCGACGGGTCTGACCGAAGCCGTTGCCGGACGTCTCGTCGACGACATCCTGGCCTGGTATCACGAGGACGTGGAGTCCTATGTGCGCCGTCGGCACGCGAACCTGCATCTGCACGGGGTTCGGAATGCGCAGGCATACGAGCAGATCGCCGCGGAGCTGCGCGAACGCGTCGTCGCAGCCCCTGCTCTCAGTGCCCGGCAACTGCGGCGCATCGTTTCCGGCTGAGTTATCCCGGACCACCGACCACACGAAGCAAGGAGAAGCACCCATGTGCGGAATCGTCGGCTACATCGGCGACCACGCGGCCGCTCCCTATGTGATCGAGGGGTTGAAGACCCTCGAATACCGCGGCTACGACTCCGCCGGCATCGCGGTCCTCGGCAGCAAGGGCGCGACCATCGTCCGCTCCGTCGGTCGCATCCGGGATCTGGAGGCCAAGCTGCCCAAGCGGCTGACCGGGAAGGTGGGGATCGGGCATACGCGCTGGGCCACACACGGGCCGGCGACGACCGATAATGCGCACCCGCACACGAGTGCGGGTGGGCGGATCGCGTTGGTGCACAACGGGATCATCGACAATGCCGCCACCTTGCGGACGAAGCTCATGGCCGCGGACGTGGCCTTCACCAGCGACACCGACACTGAGGTCGTCGCGCATCTGATCGCGCGCTCCGCCGCCGACACCCTCGAGGGGGCCGTGCTCGACGCTCTCGCTCAGATCACCGGCACCTATGCGCTTGCGGTGACCGACTCTGGACACCCTGATCGCATCGTCATCGCCCGCAATGGCTCACCGCTGATCATCGGCGTGGGCGAGAAGGAGACGCTGATCGCGAGCGATGCGGCGGCTCTGGTGCGGCATACGACGCGCGTGGTGCATCTCGACGACGGCGAACTGGCGACGGTGACCGCGGGGGGCTTCCACACCTTCGACCGGGAGGCCAACGACACCGGCCGTGAGCCCGTCGAAATCGACCTTGCCGCAACGGATCTCGAGCTCACCGGGCACGAGCACTATATGTACAAGGAGATCCTCGAGCAGCCTGAGCGAGCCGCAGCCGTCATCCGCGGTCGCCTCGACGCGCGCTTCGCCACGGCCCGGCTCAACGGGCTCAACCTCAGCCCGCGCGAGCTGCGCGCCTTCCGCCGCGTGAAGTTCCTCGGTTGCGGATCCGCCTACTACGTAGGCCAGATCGGTGCGCAGATGATTGAGGATCTGGCGCGGATCCCGGCCGACGCGGAGCCGGCCTCGGAGTTCCGCTACCGCAACCCGATCATCGAGCCCGACACCCTGTATGTCGTGGTCTCGCAGTCCGGCGAGACGGCCGACACCGCCTTCGCGGTGCTGGAGATCAAGCGCAAGGGTGGCACCGTGATCGGCGCGGTCAATGTGGTCGGGTCGACCATCGCCCGCGAAGTCGACGGTGGCATCTACCTGCACGCCGGCCCTGAGATCGCCGTCGCGTCGACCAAGGCGCTGACAAATATGGCGATGGCCTTCGGCATGCTCGCCCTCCACCTCGGCCGCCTCCATGATCTTTCGTATGCCGATGGCGAGCGAATCAGCAACGCGCTCAAGGCGATTCCCGAGCAGATCCAGGCGATCCTCGACAGCGAGCCCGCGATCGCCGCGATCGCGCAGCGCGTCGCCAAGGCGGAGAACGCTTTCTTCATCGGCCGGGTGCGCCAGTATCCCGTGGCCCGCGAGGGTGCTCAGAAGTTGAAGGAGATCAGCTATGTGCACGCCGAGGCCTATCCGACCAGCGAGCTCAAGCATGGCCCGTTGGCACTGATCGATCCGGCGATGCTGACTGTCGCCGTTGTGCCGGACGATGAGCTTGCGAGCCGCAATATCGCTGCGGTGGAACAGGTTCGAGCCCGCGGGGGAGAGGTCGTCGCGATCACCCACGAGGCGGTGGAGTTCGGGACGATAGCGATCGAGCGGATCGTGGTGCCCAAGACCGAGCCCGAGCTCGACCCGATCCTGCTCATCATCCCCACCCAGTTGCTCGCCTATCACGCGGCCCTGGTCTTGGGTCACGATGTCGACAAGCCACGCAACCTGGCCAAGTCGGTCACGGTCGAGTAGCCGAGCCGCCCGTCTCGACTCCGCGCATCGAGAGTGCACCTCCGGGCCGTCGAGTGTCCACACTCGACCGTCCGGAGGCGTATTCCCGACGGGCTTGCGCGAGTTGGTCGTCGGTCAGGCCGGCGACATAGAGGTATTCGACATTCCGCACGCGCGTGACCTGGCCGACCTTGACGCCACGGGGGCTGTAGATGCCGATCCGGGCACCCACATAGCGCTCGTGGTCGAACTCCATCACGGTCACATCGTCGTGCCCGGTCTCGTGCAATGCGGTCAGCATCTGCTCCGGTGAGATCCAGGCTTCGTCGTTGTAGGAAACGACGAGGGCTTGCGCCTTGGTGCGCCGCAGCAGATCGGTGAACGCCGACGGCATCTCGCGCTTCTTGTTGAAGATGCTCTTGGAGGCGGGATCGCGGGCGTCGATCCGTTTGCAGGCGATGCCATAGTGCTCGGGGGAGTCCCAGCGGATCAGCGTCTCCCAGATGTGGTAGTTCGTGAAATACCGGTGTTGGTTGTACGGCGGGTCGAGGTAGGCGAGGTCTACGGCTTCCATGGCCTCGACGACGTCTCCGGCATCTCCGAGGACCGATTCTCCTGTGCCAGAAAGGAGTTCGGGCTCGCGCAACTCCAGTGCGTTGTAGGACCGTCGCGACCACGACTTGAGGTAGGCCTGCTGCATACCGGCTGTGGAGTCCACGCGATCGGCGGCGAGCAGCAGACTGGTCAGCAAGATGGGGAGTAGGGGATCGGCCACGAAGTGCTGTGCCAGTTCGTTGCGGATCGCATCGATGCGAGCGCCATTGTGGGGTTGGAAATAGCGCGCTTGCTCGCAGAAGGTCGCGGTGACATAGCCCGGACGACCGGGCAGGGTGTTGAGGTGATCGAGCACCTCGGCCAATCGCGTCCGGTCGACGGTGCGGGCGTCAGTGGCGATGAAGCATTGCGCCAGAACCGCGCTGTAGGTCGCGATGTCGGCCGCGGTCGTATGGATGCCTCGTCGCTTGAACTCCTGGGCCACCCTGGTCGAGCCGGTGAACAGATCAAGTGCCGTCCGTGCGCCCGAAGCGGACGCGAGAGCCCCCAGCGCGGGGGCCAACGCCCGCTTCGAGCCGAGGTACTTGATCACCCTGGGCAGCGTAGGCGGTCGGCTGAGACCGAACGGCAGATTCAGACGAGCCGGCCAGGCCGTGGCGGCCATCGCGGCACCGACTCATCCATGTTGGCTCCGAAAGTCCCGTTCCGT
>NZ_DAOQZV010000023.1:0-22567 GCF_035343835.1 Nostocoides sp.
GACCGCCTCGGCACTCGCCTGCTGCCCGACCAGCGCGGCCTCGACCGCCGGCGCGCGCAGCGGCGTGGCGCCCATATTGGTCAGCCCGATCTTCGCCTCGGCGATGACGCCGTCCGTAACCCGAACGGTGGCGCCGACGGCGACGATCGACCACTGGTGCGCGACCCGCACGAACTTCTCGTATGCCGCGCCCCACCCGGTGTGCTTCGGCACCCGGATCGCGATGAGGAGTTCGCCCTCCTGCACCGCGGTCTCGAAGAGGTCGACGAAGAAGTCGGCGGCGCTCACGGTGCGTTCACCATCCGCGCCGCTGATCACCATCTCCGCGTCGAGCGCAAGGACCGGCGCGCCCACATCGCCCGCCGGGTCGGCGTGCACGAGGGCCCCACCGATGGTGCCGCGGCGACGGATCTGCGGGTCGGCGACCTCCCTGATCGCCGCGTGCAGCAGGGCCGCGTGCTCGCGGATCAGCGGGTCGGCAAGCAGATCGACGTATGCCGTCATCGCCCCGATGACGAGCGCGTCACCGTCGTCGCGCACGCCACGCAACTCGGCGATTCGGCCCAGGTCGACGATCTTCTCGGGCGCGTTGAGCCGCATCCGCAGGATCGGCAGCAGCGACTGGCCACCGGCCATCACCTTGGCATCGTCCAAATCCGCCAATGCCGCAATGGCATCCGCGACCGTCTCCGGCGCCACATAGTCGAACTCGGCGGGGATCACTGCGCGCTCCCTTCACCCGTGGCGCCGGGATCGGCGTTGCTCGGGGCATCTTCGTGGAAATGGGGCTGGGCTGCGTCGGCGGCTGCTCCGTCGTGGGAGCCGGCCGAGACGATGGCGCGCCAGACACGCTCGGGGGTGCACGGCATACGGATGTCGTGAATCCCCAAGGGGCGCAAGGCGTCGACGATCGCGTTGACGACGGCCGGGGTGGAGGCGATCGTGCCGGCTTCGCCGACGCCCTTGGTGCCCAAGGTGTTCGACGTCGCCGGTGAGGTCGTGTTCTCAGTGACGAAGGAGATCGTGTCGGCCGCCGTCGGCAAGGTGTAGTCGACGAAGGACCCCGTCACCAGCGTGCCGTTGTCGTCGAAAATCGCTTCCTCCCACAACGCCTGCGCGATGCCCTGGACGAGGCCGCCGTGGACCTGGCCTTCGACGATGAGCGGATTGATGACATTGCCGATGTCGTCGACGCAAACATACGTCCGCATCCGGGTCTCGCCGGTCTCGGTGTCGACCTCCATCGCGCACAGGTGGGTCCCGTGCGGGAAGGAGAAGTTGTCGGGGTCGAAGGTGGCTTCCGCGTCGATCCCGGGCTCCAGGCCATCGGGGTAGTTGTGCGAGGCAAAGGTCGCCAGAGCGACGTCGGTGATGCCGACGCCTTGGTCGGTGCCCTTGACGGTGTAGCGCCCCCCGGCGAACTCGAGGTCGTCCGGGTTGGCTTCCAGCAGGTGCGCCGCAAAGGCTTTGGCCTTCTCGATGACCTTGTCGGCCGCGCGGACCACTGCCTCGCCGCCCACGACCAGCGAGCGCGAGCCGTAGGTGTCCAGGCCCTTGTAGGCGACCTGGGTGTCGCCGTGCAGGACTTCGACATCCTCGAAGGGCACGCCGAGCCGGTCGGCGACGATCTGGCTCCATGCCGTCTCGTGACCCTGGCCGTGCGGCGAGGTGCCGGTGATGACCTCGACCTTGCCGGTCGGGAGCATGCGGATGGCCGCGTTCTCCCATCCGCCTGCGCCATAGCTGAGCGAGCCGAGCACCCGCGAGGGGGCCAGGCCGCACATCTCGGTGAAGGTCGAGACCCCGATCCCGAGTTGCACGGGATCCTTGCTCTCCCGGCGAGCGGCCTGCTCGGCGCGCAACTCGTCATAGCCGAAGAGTTCCTTGGCGCGTGCGGTGGCTGCCTCGTAGTTGCCGGAGTCGTAGGTCATCCCCGCAACTGACGTGAATGGGAACTCCTCGTGCTTGATCCAGTTCTTCTCGCGGATCTCCAGCGGATCCACGCCCACCTCGGCGGCGAGCTCGTCCATCATCCGCTCGATCCCGAAGGTCGCCTCGGGACGGCCGGCGCCTCGGTAGGCGTCGACCCAGGTGGTGTTGGTCAGCACGGTCTGGCAGTTGAACTGATACGCCGGGAATTTGTAGATCGCGTTGAACATCCACGCGCCCAGGACGGGCACCCCGCCGCCGACGACCGCGACATACGCTCCGAGGTTGGCGATCAGGTCGACCTTGAGCCCGGTGACGGTGCCGTCCTTGGTCGCGCTGAGGGTGAGTTTCTGATACTGGTCGCGGCCGTGGTGGGCGGAAACGAGTGACTCGGAACGGGTTTCGGTGTATTTGACCGGCTTGCCCAGGCGTCGAGCGACCGCGAGTGTGATGAACTCCTCGGGCGTCGTCTGCAGCTTGCCACCGAAGCCGCCGCCCACATCGGGGGCGATGACGCGCACCTTCGATTCCGGTATGCCGGTTGTCGCCGCGATGAGGAAGCGCAGGATGTGCGGGACCTGAGTCGCCGACCACATGGTGATCTGTTCGCCGGTCGGATCGACGACGGTGGAGCGCGGCTCCATGAATGCGGGGATCAGCCGCTGCTGGCGGTACTCGCGCTCGATGACGATGCCGTCCTCGCGGGCCTTGGCGATCGCCTCCTCGACATCGCCGCCCGAGCCTGCGCTGGCCGAGTCGAGCTGCCAGAAGGCGGACTTGTTGGTGCCCTTGTCGGGGTGCGCGAGGACCTCGTCCTTCATCGCCTCCAGGGCGTCGAAAACCGCTGGCAGCTCGTCGTATTCGACATCGACGAGCTCGGCTGCATCGCGTGCCGCGGCGGCACTTCGGGCGACCACCGCGGCGACGATCTCGCCGGCGCAGGCGACCCGGTCACCGATCATGGGCAGGTGGTCCGGGGTGACCTGCTCGGGCGTGATCGGCCAGGCGTTGGCGCACGCGCCCATGCCTTCGGGGAAGTCGGCCGCGGTGAAGACGCCGAGAACGTTCGTCGCGGCCTTGGCGGCATCGGTGTCGATCGAGACGATCTTGGCGTGCGCGTGCGGGCTGCGGACCATGGCCAGGTGCAGCATCCCCGGCAGGATGATGTTGTCGGTCCACCGGGTGCGGCCGGTGATCAGGCGCTGATCTTCCTTGCGCAGCCGACGGTTGCCGATCTCGGGCCGGGCGCCGTCATCCTGCGGCGCGCCGTCGATGACCTCCTCGGCGATCTCGACCAGAGCGTCCGGGCTCACCGACATCTCACTCACCAGCCTTCGCGGCCGCGGCGACCGCCTTGACGATGTTGTGGTAGCCGGTGCACCGGCACAGATTGCCCTCCAGGCCGGCGCGGATCTCGTCCTCGCTCGGGTCGGGGTTGTCCTTGAGGATGTCGATGGCCTGCATGATCATGCCGGGTGTGCAATAGCCGCACTGGAGGGCGTGGCACTCGTGGAAGGCCCGCTGCATCGGGTGCAACTCACCGTTCTGTGCCAGGCCCTCGATCGTCGTGACCTCGTGCCCATCGGCTTGCACCGCAAGCACATTGCACGACTTGACGCTGCGGCCGTCGAGGTGGACGGTGCAGGCGCCGCAGTTGCTGGTGTCACAGCCGATCACCGTCCCGGTCTTGCCGAGCGTCTCACGCAGATAGTGGACCAACAAGGTCCGGGGTTCGACATCGTCGGTGAACGTCGATCCGTCCACCGTGACGGTAATGCGCGTCATTGCGGGGTCACTCCCTTGTGCCGGCGATCTGTAGCTCGATCCTGGCCCATCGGAGGGGTCGTGACAAGGCTTATGAACCGCCGGAAACTCCGGGCTCGCGCATCCGGTCAGCCGAGGTCGAGAGCGGCGATGATCTTGGGCCGCAACTCCTGCGGCGCAATCACTTCGTCGACGGATCCGACCTCGACAGCGCGGTGGATATTGTGCACGGCATCGAACTCCGAGGCCACCGTGCCGACCATCTCGGCGCGCACGGCCGAGCGGATGTCCGCCGCCTCAGCGGCCCGCAGGCTGGCCTCGTCCTCACCGGCTGCAGCGAGGGCGGCCTCGGCATCCTTGACCCGGGGGTCGGCCGAGGTCCGGGCGTCGACATCGCGAGCGAAGACCACGGCTGCCGCCGGCGCGCCACCGATCACCGAGGCGAAGGACCCCTCGATGGCGAGCACCGTCATCCGGGGATTGAGCGCCTTGGAGAAGACGACGAAGGCGCCGCCGTGATAGCGAGAGATGACGACGAAGACGATCGGGCCGTCGAAGTTGACGATGGCCCGGCCGATCTCCGCGCCGTACTCCAGCTGCAGGTTGCGCATCGAGTCCGGCGAGCCGTCGAAGCCCGAGAGGTTGGCCAGGACAACGACTGGCCGGTTGCCCGACGCGGCATTGATCGCCCGGGCGACCTTCTTCGACGAGCGCGGGAACAAGGTGCCGGCGGTGTAGGTGTCGGGCCCGTCGGTGGGCGGAAAGCCGCGCCGCGGAACGGACTTGGATTCGATCCCGATCAGGCAGACGGAATGGCCGCCGAGGCGGGTGTCGGTGACGACCGCCGTCTCGGCGTCGGCCATCGTCGCCCAACGCTCGAGCAGGTCGTGGTCGGCGTCGGCGACTGCGCGCATGACGGTGCGGATATCGAAGGCCTTCTTGCGGTCCGGGTTGGTCGCCGCCGACCAGATGTCGCCGACGGTCGTGAAGTCGCTGCCGTCGAGCCGGTGTGGATAGGTGGTGACATCGCGATCGACCGGGTCGGTCGTGGGCGCATGCCTCGGCCCCTCCTCCCCCGGCGCGACATAACTCGCGTCGTAGTGCTCCAGCAGGACATCGAGCGCGCCCGCCAGGTCGCGCGCCCAATACTGCGCCTGACCGTTGGGGCCCATCACCCGGTCGAAGCCACCGATGCCGAAGTTGTCCTCGGCGCTGACGCCGCCGGAGAAGTCCAGGGACTGCTTGCCGGTCAGCACCATCGCACTCTCCGGCGTCATCACCAGGATGCCCTTGGTATGCATGAGCATGGTCGCCTCGGCGTTCCAATACGGTTGCGCCCCGACGTTGATCCCGGCAACGACGATGTTGATCTCGTGCCCGTCCTGGGTGAACTCCACGATCCGCTTGAGCGCCTTGGCGATCCAGTCCATATTCTCGGTGCCAGAGTCCATCGCGATGCGGGCGCCCGCCGACAAGGCGAACCACTCGACGGGCACGCCGAGCTCCTCGGCGAGATCGAGCGCGGCGATGATCCGGGTGCACTCCGCTTCGGCGATCGAGCCCAATGACCTCAGCGGATCGCCGGCCAGCACGACGCGGGCGACGCCGTCGGGGTGAAGGGCGGTCGGCGTCGAGACGAGCGCGCAGATGATGCCCGCGCGATTGAGCCCGTATGCCCGGTCCACCGGCACGAGAGCGCCGCTCTCGTCGAGGTCGTACTCGGTGACCGTGCCACCCTGACCGGTGATGAAGGCGTGCAATTCGTAGGGGTAGACCATCCCGCGCCGTCGCGCGCGGACGACCTTCTCGGCGTACGCATCGAGCGGAGCGAGCTTGGTGGTGGCGGCAGGCTCAACGGTGTAGTCGACGCCGGACCCTGGCTGATACCCGAAGCGCACGACGATCGGCACCACGCGCGCGCCCGCGGCCGTCAGGCGGCCTTCGATGCGGACCTCCTCGATCCCGGCACCCGCCGTTAGGGGCGCGATCTTGGTCTCCATCGCCGTGAGTTGCTCGAGGTCGGCTGACACCGGGGGCCAGACGTGCATCCAGACGTGATTCATATCGAGGCGGTTTTCGCGAGTCGCGAGTGCGGCCCGGGCGCGGCGGATCGCCTCGAGGCAGTTGGCGAGAGCGCGCTCCACGTGCGGCAGCGCGACGATCTTGTCGCTCTCGTCGCGGACGAGGGAGAACTGACGCACCTGCGCTAAGGCCACCAGTCGTTGGTCCGCCGGGTTGTCCCGGCCGACGCAATGGAGCAGCAGGACGTCCTTGGGGGCATCGAGCCTGGTCAGTTTGAAGTCGCGCAGTCTCCACAAGTTGAGGCGGCGACCGACCATCGGGTGGACGTCGCGGACTGGGTCGTCCTCGACGAGGCTGCCATCGGGCTGCGGGCGGAGAGTGACATAACCGACCTCGGTGTCGGCATCGCGCACGATCCCGATGGCGATCCGGCGCAGGTGAGAGACGAAGGGTAGCGCCGCGAGCCGGCCAGCCAGCTGCTCGGACGCCGCGTCACCATCGCGGGGCAACTCGGGTGCAGCGAGATAGAGGTCGACAACCTGATCGCGATCATTGGCCGCGCGGGCCGCCTCGATCTGCTCGGTCAGGGCAGTGGTCAGCGGGCCGTCGGGCGTCAGCTCGTCCAGGCGGCCCTCGGTGGTGATCAGGTGCGTCGGGCGGCCATCGAGCGAATAGTCGGCACTCGCGAATGCCCTTGCCGCCGAGGTGTATTCACGCAGATCGTGTAACTCGTGCTCCCGATAATGCCGCCTGATGAGCACCGAGAGCATCGGGTCGGTCTCGGGCGTCCCGTCGAGCAGGCGACGACCGAGGAAGCTGACGATCCGCTCGGGGATATCGGCCAGCGCCTCGAGGCGGGCCGCGCGCTCTGGGCCGTCGGGCAATGCGTCGATGGCCGCCAACTCGGGGCCGACACTGTCGAGCACGCTGGCCCGGTCGGCGTCGACGCGGGGTTGGTCGAACCAGCGGAAGCGCACGCTGCGCGCGAGATCGCCGATGAGCGGGAAGCGCAGTTGCGTGGCCTGCACGACGCGATCGAGCACCACCCGCGAGCGGTCGGCCACGTCGCCCTCGGGGGGCGGCTCCTGAAGCCAGCGCTGGAGCATCGTCGTGGCCATCCGGACGTCCGGGGCCGAGCGCTGCTGCGCGAGGAAGACCCGGAAGACCGCCCCCTCGAGGTCGGGGGTGCGGTCCAGCGAATCGATGCCGTAATGCCGCAGCACCTGGGCGAGCCGGTCGCGGAAACCTTGCGGCAAGCCGCCCCGGTCGGGGTCGAGGCTGCGCAGATAGGTGTGGAAGAACTCCCTGGGCGAATGGATCGCATGCTCGGCCTCGTGCCTGTCCTCTTCGGCCGGCCGGTTGCGGCTCAGCTCCGCAAAGTCCGCCAGCGCGGCCATCAGGCCCAACTCGTCGGCGATCGGCGAATGTCCTTGCGCAACAAGGGTTTCGCGTGCCGCCAGATAGCTCCGCAGGACACCCTCCCCCACTTTGGCGTCGACGTCGTAGCCGAGCAGGATCCCGTTCATCAGGGTCCGCCCGTATGCCATGACCTCCTCCGCGGATTGCTCACCCGCCGCGGCCGGCAGGTCGAGTGGGGCGGCGGCGGTTGCCGCCTCCGCTGCGCTTCCGTCGCCGAGAGGTTCCAGGCGCGCCATCGGGGCACCCGTCTCGACTTGGGTGCCGGTGCTGACCATCAACTCCTTGACGCGCGCGGCGAAGGGCGCGGGGATGACGGTCTCCATCTTCATCGATTCCACGACAAGGACCGGCGCGCCGGCGGCTACCTCGGCACCGACGGCAACCGGCGTGGCGACGACCAGCGCGGGCGCCTGCGAGCGGATGACGCCGCCCTCGTCGCGGCTGACCCGGTGGGCGACGCCGTCGACCTCGATGGTGTGGACCGGTCCGAATGTCGCGGTCACGACGCGATACGTGCGGTCGCCGACGGTCAGGCGCGCGGCATACGGCCCAAGGCGGGTGATCTGGACCTCCGCGGTCTTGATCTCTGTGGCGCTCTCCAGGACGGCACGGAAGGTCGACGGGCCGAGGCGGTAGGTCGTGACCTTGTAGGCCGCGCCGCGCAGTTTGAGCTCGACGGGCCGCCCGACCTCGTGCTGGACCTGAGGCCGGCCGCCGTGGGCGGTCGCGAGCAGGCGGGCCCGCTCGACCTCCTCGGCATCCTCATAGGCCTCGATGCCAGCCGCAACGAGAGCGATGGCCGAGTGGTCGTCGGACACCAGCCGGCCCTCGCCGCGGACGCGGTCGATCCACCCGGTGTCGGCGGATCCGTCGATGACCTCCGGCTGGTCGAGCAGGTCGAGCACGAAGCTCTTGTTGGTGGCGCCGCCCTCGATGACCACAGTCGTCTCCCCCATGGCGCGACGCAGGCGGGCGAGCGCCTCGGTGCGATCACGGCCATACGCGATGATCTTGGCAATCATCGAGTCGAAGTCCGCGGGGATCGAATCTCCTTCTGCGACACCGGTATCCACCCTGATCCCAGGCCCCGAAGGGAAGTCGAGATGCGCGATGCGCCCGGGTGCAGGGGCGAAGTCCCGGTCGGGGTCCTCGGCATTTAGGCGCGCTTCGACGGCGTGCCCGCGCTCCTGTGGCTTATCGCCAAGCAGGCGCCCACCGGAGGCGACGTGCAACTGCAGCTTGACCAAGTCGGTGTCGGTGGTGACCTCGGTGATCGGGTGCTCGACCTGCAGGCGGGTGTTGACCTCGAGGAAAGCGAAGGTGCCGTCGGCGGGTTGGAAGAGGAACTCGACGGTGCCCGCTCCGGCATACCCGACGGCGATGGCGAGGCGCTCGGCGCTCTCCTTCAGGACGGTCGCCTGCTCGGGGGTCATCACGACCGAGGAGGACTCCTCGATGACCTTCTGATTGCGTCGTTGAACCGAGCAGTCGCGAACGCCGATCGCCCACGCGGTGCCCTGCCCGTCGGCGATGACCTGGACCTCGACGTGCCGGGCACCGGTGACCAACTTCTCCAGGAAGACGATGCCGGAGCCGAAAGCGCGCTGCGCCTCATCGCGGGTCAGTTGATAGGCGGCGGCGAGCTCGTCGTCAGTGGTGACCTTCCGGATGCCGCGACCACCACCCCCGGCGGTCGCCTTGAGCATCAGCGGATAGCCGATCTGGGCCGCGGCCGCGGTCGCCTCCTCGAGCGTGTCGACGCCGCCACGACTCCACGGGGCGACGGGCACACCGACCTCTTCGGCGATCAGTTTGGAGCCGATCTTGTCGCCGAGCTTACGCATCGCCTCCGGGCTGGGGCCGACGAAGGTGACGCTGATGCGGGCGCAGAGTTCGGCGAAGTTCGGGTCCTCGGCGACGAAGCCCCAGCCGACCCAGGCGGCGTCGGCGCGGGTCTCTGTCAGGGCCTTCTCCAGGACCGCATAGTCGAGATAGGGGCGCGCACTGGCCGGGCCGAGGTTGTAGGCGACATCGGCCTCACGGACGAACATCGCCGTCTTCTCACTGTCCGTATGCAGCGCGATGACCTGGATCGGCGGCCCGTCCGGGGCTGCAGCATTCAGATCGCGAACGGCGTGAATGAGGCGCATGGCGGCCTCACCTCGATTGACCACGGCAATGCGTGCGAACATTCGCCTCCCTTTCCGTGCATGAGTCACCCCACCCTAGTGGCGTGGCTCACACCGGTGCGCGATCACGCGCCGCTCGGGAGCGGGCCGCTCAGCCGGCGTGGTGGATGGGTCCCGCGGTGCCTTGCAGTCGCTCGCCGGCGCCCCCCCACCGCAGGGCGATGATCTCCGCGGCGATGCTGACCGCGGTCTCCTCCGGCGTCCGGGCGCCGAGGTCGAGGCCGATCGGGCTGGAGAGGTGGGCCAGCTCGGCGTCGGTCAGTCCGGCCTCGCGTAGCCGCGCCAAGCGGTCGTCGTGGGTGCGCCTCGACCCCATCGCACCGACATACGCCAGGTCCAGGCGCAGCGCCAGCTCGAGGACGGGGACATCGAACTTCGGGTCGTGGGTGAGCACGCAGACGACACTGCGAGGATCGACCGCGCCCGCGGCGACCTGCTCGGCGAGATAGCGGTGCGGCCAATCGACGATCACCTCGTCGGCCTCGGGGAAGCGGCTGTGAGTGGCGAAGATCGGCCGCGCGTCGCACACCGTGACGGCGTAGCCGAGGAAGGAGCCGATCCGCGCCACCGCCGCCGCGAAGTCGATGGCGCCGAAGACGAACATCCGCGGCTTGGGAGCGAAGGAGTTGACGAAGACCCGCATGCCCTCGCCGCGCCGCTCGCCGTCGGGGCCGTATTCGAGGGTGTCACTGCGGCCGGCGGCGAGCAGGCCGCGCGCGTCCTCACGGACCGCATCGTCGGCGCGTGCCGACCACAGTCCCGTATGCCGTTCGCTCCCCTCCTCCTGGCCGCTCCCATCCGCGGGGCGGACCAGGACGCGACGTCCGATGCGCTCGGGTTGCGGGTGGGCGACGATGGTCGCGACGGCGATCGGCTCGCCCGCGGTGATGGCGTCGGCGACCTCGCCGAGCTCGGGGAAGGTCTCTTGCGAGACGGCTTCGACGAAGATGTCGAGGATGCCGCCACACGTCAGTCCCACCGCGAAGGCGTCGTCGTCGGACACCCCATAGCGTTGCAGCACAGGCGAATCCGTCTCGACCACGGTCTTGGCGAGCTCGTAGACCGCGCCCTCGACACACCCGCCGGAGACCGAACCGACGACGGCGTCGTCTGGGCCGACGAGCATGGCCGCACCCGGCGCGCGGGGTGCCGAACGGAAGGTGGCGACAACCGTGGCCAGGCCGACCTTCTCCCCCATCTCCCACCGCGCGCGCAAGTCGTCCAGCACGTCACGCATGAGCGATCACCTCCGTCAGCCGCGTGAAGGTTGCGAGCGAATGGCCGGCGAGGAAGTCGTCCACGTGCGGCAGGGCGGCAGCCATACCGGCTTGCACGGGAGCGTAGCCCGCCTTGCCGCGATGCGGGTTGACCCAGATCACCCGATGGGCGAGCGCACGCAGGCGACGCATTTGTTCACCGAGTGTGCCGGGGGCATCGCGCTCCCAGCCGTCGCTGAAGACGACGACGATCGCGCCTCGGGCCAGGCCGCGTCGTCCCCACCGGTCGAGGAAGACCGCGAGGTTGTCGCCGAGCCGGGTCCCGCCCGACCAGTCCGGGACCACCTCGCCGGCGGCGATGAGTGCCCGGTCGGGATCGCGGGTGGCGAGCGCGCGCGTGACCTGGGTCAGGCGGGTGCCGAGGGTGAAGACGTCGACGCGCGCGAGGCCGTGCACGAGGCGATGGGCCAGGCGCAGGAGGGAATCGGCATACGGGTTCATCGAGCCGGAGATATCGATGAGCAGGACGACGCGGCGCGGCCGGCGGGTGCGGCGTCGCCAACGCAGGCGGCCGGGCTCGCCCATCCGGCGCAATTGGTCGCGCAAGGTGGCGTGCGCGTCAATCCGGCCGCGTGGTGCGGAGCGTCGCCGGGGCGAGGCGCGCATCGGCTGTCGCACCGGGATGCCGGCGAAAAGCGCTGCCAGGTCTCGCTTTTCGCGCTGCGTCAGGGTGGCGATATCGCGATGCCGAAGCACCTCGACGCGACTCGTGGAGGCGGTCAGCGCCTCGTCGTCGCCGTCACCGCTCGCGCCGTCGCCCCCCTCTTCCAGCCCCGCTTGGGCACGCGGTCGACGGGGGCGGTTGGGCGAGCGCCAGGTTGCGATCTCGCCGCCGAACCACGCGGCGTACACCTGGTCGAAGCGCTCGAGGTCGTCCGGGGCAGCGCACAGCGTGGCCCGCCCCGCGACATAGACGCCGCGCTCGTCGCTCAGGCCCACGGCCGCGACGGCGTCGAGGAAAGTGCGTTCCCGATCAGTCGTGACGGGAACGCCGGCCGCGCGTAGGGCCCGGGCAAAGCCGAGGAGGATCGCCTCCGGGGCGTGCACCGCGCTGTCCGGCACCGCAGTCATCCGCCCAGGATCCGATCCAGGGCGGCTCGGACGCGCTCCGCGTCCTCGCGGTATTTGACGGCAGCGCCGAGCGTGGCGGCGGCGGTCTCCATGTCGAGTTCGCGGGCGCCGAGCGTATGCAGCGCACGGGCCCAGTCGAGCGTTTCGGCGACGCCGGGGGGCTTGACGAGGGCCGGTTCGTAGCGGATCTGCTGGACCGCGGTGACGACCTGAGTCGCGAGGGTGTCGGCAATCTCGGGCGCGCGACTGTGCAGGATGGCGAGTTCCCTTGCGAGCGAAGGGTGCTCGATCCAGTGATAGAGACAGCGGCGCTTGAGGGCGTCGTGGAGCTCGCGCGTGCGATTGGAGGTCAGGACCGCAAGAGGCGGAGTGCTCGCTGCGATGGTGCCGAGCTCGGGAATGGTCACCTGCCAAGTCGAGAGCACCTCCAGCAGGAAGGCCTCGAAC
The DNA here is from genome assembly GCF_035343835.1 of Nostocoides sp. NCBI lineage: Bacteria > Bacillati > Actinomycetota > Actinomycetes > Micrococcales > Intrasporangiaceae > Nostocoides > Nostocoides sp. The sequence continues at coordinate 12,119 of NZ_DAOQZV010000023.1, forward strand.
TCGTCGTCGGCGCGATCGATCTCGTCGATCAGCAGGACGCATGGGGCGGCGCGCAGTGCCCGAAGAATAGGGCGTTCGAGCAGATAGCGCGCGTCGAAGAGGCCGCTCTCGACGTCGTCGAGATTCTGTTGTCCGCCAACGGATTCCAGCGCCCGAAGGTGGAGGATCTGCCGGGCGAAGTCCCAGTCGTAGAGGGCCTGGGTCGCGTCGATCCCCTCATAGCACTGCAGCCGGATGAGCGGCAGGTCCAAGGCGTGGGCGAGAGCTTCGGCGAGCGCGGTCTTACCGGTGCCAGGCTCACCTTCGAGCAGCAGCGGGCGGCCCAGGCGCAGTCCGAGCCACGCGACCGTCGCCAGATCGCGGTCGCAGACATAGCCCGAATGCCCGAGTGTCTTCGCGAGCGCGTCGGCGTCGGTTGGGTAGGTGGCCGGCTCCATGAGGCCAGCATTGCGCACCCAGAGGCGGGTGCGGTTGCGCGGGTGCTTGCGGTTGTTGGCATGGCCCCCTGCCGGGCCTGCCCGTGGTGCTTGTGTCGGAGCACACGACGCGCTTGTCGGCGGGTGCTGGCACAGTGGGGGGGTGACGATGAACCGACCCGACCCGGGAAGCAGGTCCGATGTCGACGACGACTTCCGACTACCGCGCAGCACGTGACCTTTTGCTCGCCCTCCGGGGGGATCGCGACGCCGCCGTCCGTGACTTCGCCTGGCCCAATCTTCGCGGGCCGTGGAATTGGGCGAGCGATTGGTTCGACGTCATCGCGCGCGGCACTGACAAGCCCGCGCTGATCATCGTCGAGGAGGACGGCAGCCGCACCGAGCGCAGCTTCGACCAACTCGCGGTGGAGTCCGATCAGGTAGCCGCGTGGCTGGCCGGTCATGGCGTCGGCAAGGGCGACTCGGTGATCGTGATGCTCGGCAACCAGGTCGAGCTGTGGAGCGTGATGCTCGGGGTGATGAAGCGGGGTGCGGTCATCATGCCGACGACCACGGCGCTCGGGCCGGCGGACCTGCGCGACCGCCTCGATCGCGGCGCGGTCAAGGTCGTGGTCTGCAACCCCGCCGACACGGCCAAATTCGACGGCATCGACGGCGACTATCTGCGGGTCAGCGTCGGCGAGGTGAGCGGCTGGGAGAACCTCTGCACGGCATACGAGCAGGCGGCGGAGCCGGCCGCGCACCCGGGCACGGTCCCCACGGATCGGCTGCTGCTCTACTTCACCAGCGGCACGACGAGCCGGCCGAAGCTGGTGGAGCACACGCAGCAGAGCTATCCGCTCGGGCATATGTCGACGATGTACTGGCTGGGGTTGCGGCCCGGCGACGTGCACCTCAACATCTCCAGCCCGGGCTGGGCCAAGCACGCCTGGTCGCTCTTCTTCGCGCCGTGGATCGCCGAGGCGACGATCTTCGTCTACAACTATTCGCGCTTCGATCCGGCCGCCTTGCTGGAGCAGTTGCGGACCGAGCACGTGACGTCCTTCTGCGCCCCGCCGACGGTGTGGCGGATGCTCATCAACGCCGATCTCTCGGGCGGGCCGGGCAATCTGCGGGAGGTCATCGGGGCGGGCGAGCCGCTCAACCCCGAGATCATCGCCCAGGTCGAGAAGCACTGGGGACTGACCCTGCGCGACGGCTACGGCCAGACCGAGACCACCGCCCAGATCGGCAATACGCCCGGATCGTTGGTCAAACCAGGGTCGATGGGTCGCCCACTGCCCGGCATGCCCGTGGTCCTGGTCGACCCGCTGAGCAATGAGCCGACGACCGGCGAGGGCGAGATCTGCCTCGCCCTCGAGGACCGACCGCTGGGGCTGATGACCGGCTATCAGGGCGATGAGTTGCGCAACTCCGCCGCCATGGCCGGCGGCTACTACCACACGGGCGATATCGCGGCAATGGACGCGGACGGCTACATCACCTATGTGGGTCGGACCGATGACGTCTTCAAAGCGAGCGACTACAAGATCAGCCCGTTCGAGTTGGAGTCGGTGCTGATCGAGCACCCCGCGGTGGCCGAGGCCGCCGTGGTGCCGGCGCCCGACCCGGTGCGGCTGGCCGTCCCCAAGGCGTATGTCGTGCTCGTCGCCGGGCACGAACCCACCCGCGAGACCGCGCTGTCGATCATGACGTACTGCCGCGAGCACCTGGCGCCCTTCCAGCGCATCCGGCGCCTGGAGTTCTCGGACTTGCCCAAGACGGTCTCGGGCAAAATCCGCCGCGTGGAGTTGCGCCAGCGCGAGGAGGACGCCGCGACGGCGATCGACGGCGAGTGGCGCGAGGAGATGTTCCCCGAACTCAAGGCCTGACCCGCTGATCGGCCGAGGCCGGACGGAACCGAACGACCTGGCAGACTCGTCGCACCTGCGGCCGAGTCGGTCTCGGCCGCCAACGCGCTGGAGATCTTTGGGCCGCATCCGGTCCGGAGCGAGTCCGGCGCGGCGCCGCGGCGGGAGGCCACGGCATACGGACATTTCGGAGGGGTATCAGGCATGGCAACAAACACGGGATCGAGCACGTCGAAGGGCCGGCTGAGCGGCGTCGGGGGGCTGGTCAAGGCCGTCATCGTGGTCGGTGTGGCGTTGGCCGTGCTGATCAGCATGACCCGGCTGGTGCGCACCGTCGCGTCGCCGGCCGACGAGGTCGCGGTTCACAAGGGCGGCGGGATCATCGAGGCCCCGAACTCCAAGGGCTGCGTGGCCGCGAACTCCCGCGAGCTGCGCCGGCCGGGCGACAAGTACTTCTGGTACCCCGCGTCGCAGCGCACCTACAACTTCACCGGTGGTGAGGGAGCCGATCACTCGGCCTTCTCGGTGGTCTCGAAGGACTTCCAGACTTTGGAGGTGCCCGGCTCGGTGGAGTTCACGCTCAACGTCAACTGCACCGTGCTGACCCGATTCCACGACGCGATCGGCAACCGCTACCACGCGTTCTACACCACCTCGGACGAGTGGTCCGAGACCAACGACGGCTGGCAGCGGATGCTCGACCTCTACTTCGCGCCGGCGCTGGACGCGACGCTGGACCGGGTGGCCAAGAAGTACACATGGAAGGAGCTCTACGCGGACCCGACCATCAAGGACGAGATGAACCGGACCGTCAACGAACAGCTGGCGACGCTCATCCAGCAGAAGATGCCGGGCGAGGACGAGTTCTTCCAGGGCTTCTCCGCGCTCATCCAGCAGCCGACGCCGTCGGAGGCGCTGGTGCAGGCGCTCGCCGACGAGGAGGCCGGACGGGCGCAGGCTGCGGCCGCCAAGGCGAAGGCGGTCGCGGACGCCGAGACCACCGAGGCTCGCGCCGTTGCGGACGCCAAGGCCGCAGAAGCTGCGGCGGACGCCCAGGTCGCGCAGAAGGAGGCCGAGGCCCGCATCGCGCGCCTGGAGGCGGAGATCAAGGCCGCCCAGATGAAGCCCTTCGGCAGCGCGAAGGAATACAACAACTGGCTGGCGATCCAGAACGGTCTCAACCCCTACCAGCCGACCTATGGCGGCTCGGTCGTCGCCCCCAGTCCGTCGACCCCGTAGTCAGCGGTCGCCGAGCTTTTGGCCAAGGGCGGCCAGAGCGGCACCGAGCAGCAGGACGGGGATGATCCAAGCCAGGTCCGAGGTGTAGAAGCCCAGTGCCAGTTTGACGAGGCAGCCCACAAAGATTGCCGCGCCGACAAAGAAGAGAACGGCAGGAAGCGGAGCGGACTTTCGCGGTGATGTCGTCACGCTCTCGGCCCGCCCTGGTCGTTCTTTTCGGCGTAGAAGGCATCCATACTCGGCTCGGGCCGATCCTTCTTGAAACTGCCATCCGACCAGAAGGCCAAGGTGCCGACCACCCCGAGAATGACGAGCGCCACGACGACGATGTAACCAAGGGCCTCACCCATTGGGACGCTCGACAAAGGTTCCCGACGCGCTCGGGTCCTGGGCGCGGAGCCCTTCGAGCAGTTTCGCGTTGAAGCGCTTGTATTCGGGGTACCCGACCAGGGTCTTCGGCCCTACCGGGATGAACATGACGGTCGACTGGGTGGTCTTGAACCCATCGATCCCGGTCTCCGCGTGCGAGGCGCCTTCAGCTTCTCGCACATCGAGATGGAAGGACATCAGTTCCATGTGCCCACCCATACTCCGGACCGAGAACAGCAGGCGCCCAGGCGCCGACCCTTCGAATCGGACAAACGGTCGACCGGGGATGGAGGATTTGACCAACTCGCCGGTCGACCTGGCCATTTCAGCGACCGAACCCGCCGGAACAGAAGTCCGGACCTTGAGGCCCGCGTGCTGATTCTTGTGCTTGGCTGCCATACGCTACTCCTTTCGCTTGACGCTTCGCTCAACGGTAGAACGGAAGTTTCTCGCGGGAGAAGTCCCTTAATAGAGGGACTCGTCGAATCCGGGCTGCGCAGCCAACGGGAATGCGCTGACTCCGGGGGGGCGCACCGGCGCGGATCACCATGGGCCGGCCAAGGCTGATTCATTTCCAGGTGTGCGGCGTGCCTGCATAGTGATGTGACAAACCGGATGTACAACTTGGCGGGCACGAGCGGCCGTGGATCGTGGTGGGTGCTTGACGTCCATTGCGTTCCGAACGGAGACGCTCGTGCCCGCACCCGTATCCTCGTTCATCCCGACCGCCAACGCCCTGACCGACCACGATGTCCATCCCGGGATGGAGGTTCCGGTCGCCGTGTGGGAGGTGCTGTCCACCATCCCCGATGCCCGCTCCCGCCAGGGCAGCCGCCACGACCTGGCCCCCGTCATTGTGATCGCGTTAGCCGAGCGGTCGTGGCCCGCTCGGAGCAGGCGTGGGTGTTGCTGGGAGTGGTCGCGCAGGTCGCGGGCGGAGGGGCTACTGGCCGAAACCCGCGCCGAGATGCGGGACCTCTAGCCCTGGGTCATCGACCACCCGCTGCGTGCCCTGGCAGCCGAGGCGAGTTGGACAGAGGTGCTGACCGCCGTCTGCTGGTTGCGCGCGAATGCGGGTCAACATCGCTACCTCAGGGAGATCGAGGCCCCTGGCGTCGACACCAAGTTTGTCGCCACCCCACCGCGACCTCCTTTCCGCGCTCCTACCGGCCGCTCGAATCGACGCCACGCATTCCCGGGCGGCCGGCTTTGCGCCCCGTTATGGCTTTGCCGAACCACGGCCACCGATCCGAATGCGGGTCGCCGAGGGTTTCGCCGGCCTCGACGGCGTCAGCGAGATCGGCCTGCGTGCTGAGGAGACCACGCGATTGCGCGTCAGCGTCCAGAGGGTGCTCGTCATCGAGAACGAAGTCACCTATCTCAGCGCGCCGATCCCTCCGGAATCGGTGGTGATCTGGGGCGCGGGCTACTCCGTCGGCCGCCTCGGCCGGATCCCGTGGGTCCGCGACGGCCCCGGTCGTCTGGCTCTGGGGCGATCTCGACACCCAAGGCTTCGCCACGCTCAGCCTCCTTCGCGGCCTGGTCCCGCAGACCGGGTCGATCCTGATGGATCGCGCGACCCTCCTCGAACATCGAGAGCGGTGGGGTCGTGAGCCCACACCGACCCGCGCGCGCCTCGCGCACCTGACGGGCGCCGAGGGCGCACTCTATGACGACCTGGTCGAAGACGTCCTCGGCCCAGCAGTTCGGCTGGAACAAAAGAACGCATCGCCTGGCCTTGGGCAGGCACTGCATTGGCTGCGCTCTGGGACTGATGCCCGGCGCGGCGGGATGGAGGGTCGCGCAGAGTAGGAGTCAGCGCTGGGGGTCGACGACGGCCTTGACGGCGCCGGGTAGCCGGGTTGCCCCCAGGGCCTGCTCGAAGTCACCGAGGCCGAAGCTGTGGGTCACGATGCCCTCGGTGCGCACCCGCCCGGTCTGCAGCGCGAGGATCGCCCGGTCGAAGCAGTCGATCTGCGCGAACGACCCCTTGATCGTCAGTTCCCTCGCGAAAATGTCGTAGGGCGAGAAGGGCACCATCGCATCGGCGTCCGCCATCCCGTAGACCATCACCGTGCCGCCCATGCCCACAAGTCCGGTGCACCGCGACAGGACGTCGGGGGCTCCCGTGGCCTCGACGACGACATCGAAACCGCTGGGCGCCAATGCTTTCAGCTTCCCGTATGCCGCGTCCTGACCCGCCCTCGGCAGCAGCACTGTCTCGTCGGCACCGAAGGCCCCAGCCAGCTCGAGTTTGTGCGGACTCGGCGCGGCGACGGTGATCCGCGCTGCCCCGCCGTGCAGGAGCAGTTGGGCGAGCAGCATCCCGGTGGGCCCCGCGCCGAGCACGAGCACGTCCGAACCCGGCGTGAGCGCGAGCATGTCGGCGCCATGCATCGCGCAGGCCAGTGGCTCGGTCAGCACGGCGACTTCTGGGCCGATCCCGGCCAGAGCGAAGCACCTCCGGGCCGGTGCCACCATCAGTTCGGCGAACCCGCCCGGCGCATTGCATCCGAGCGAACGGAAGTTGCGGCAATACAGCGGCCGGCCGCGGCGGCAGTACTCGCACGAACGGCAGACGTCCGCGTTGTCGACGGCGACGAGAGAGCCGGGTGCGACGCGCGCGGCGCTCGCGGGGTCGACCTCGGGGCCGTGCGCGACGACCTCGGCAACGATCTCGTGGCCCGGGATGAGCGGATAAGTCGCCATGAAGCCCCCGGCAAGGAGGTGGTGGTCGGTGCCGCACACCCCCGTCAGGACCGGCCGCAGCAGCACCTCGCCCGGGCCAGGTTCGGGGTCGGCATAGTCCCGGACGACGACGACATTGGCTTGTTCATAGACGACGGCGCGCATGCGAACCACCCTGGCCGGCAAGGGCGTCGATGCGCAAGAAGCGTCCGAATCAGGCGACGGCCAACTCCGACTCCGGGTAGTAGCCCGGGACCGGCGAGCGCTCGCACCCACACTCCGCATCGCACGGCAGGTAGGTGTGCTCGGCGTGGCCGCAGTCGAGGCAGGGCCGGTCGTGGCTGAGATGAACGGCGTTCTGTGCAGTGAGATCCCACATGGCTCCCCCTCGGGTCGGTTGCGACAACAGAGGCAGCGGCCGCGGCGGTGATACCCGGCCGGTCGAATCCTGAGCGTTCGCTGGCGCCGGTGACGCAGCGGAAATACGGTCCCCCTATGTTGATCGCCGAGGAATTCTTTCTGCTCGCCCACGACGAGCGCACCGGCAAGGCGAAGACCGGCAGTCTGCAGATGCGCGCGGCCATCCCCGGTGCTCTCCTCGTGGAACTTGTTGTGCGCGAACGGATCGCGATCGCGCCGCACGACCTTGGCTGGCGGGAGCGGGACAGGGTCACCGTCCTGCTGGATCGTACGACCGAGGACCGGATTCTCGATGAGGCCTTGCTCGAGGTCCAGAAGCGGGCCGGCAAGAGCGCCAACTCGATCGTCCAGCGTTGGGCGAACGGCAAGACCGGCAAGCACTTCATCGACCTCGTGGCCGGCCGGCTCGTCGCTGCTGGCATCCTCGGCCAGGAACGACACAAGGCGCTCGGCATCTTTCCCGTGGAGCACTACCCGGAGCGCGACCCTGGACCCGAGGCCGAGGTTCGGGCCCGCGTCAATGCGGCTCTCCTGGGCGCCTCGACGGATCAGCGGACGGCCATCCTGATCGCGATGCTGCTGGCCACGCGGACCTTGACCAAGGTGCTTTCTCCGGAGACCGATCCCAAGGCCGCCAAGCGGGCGGCGAAGCGGATCGCCAAGCAGGAGATCACCAGCACCGCGGTCAAGGCGGCGATCGAGCAGGTCATCGCGTCCGCCGGGGCGAGCGCTGCGGCAGCCGGCGGGGCGTGATCCACGCCTGCCGGTTGCCAGGGCAGTAGTCAGCCGCGGCGCTCTGCGCATAACCCTGGCGCGCCGACCATCGACGCGAATGGCCCTTGACCGACGTTTCCGCAGGCCAAGGGCCATTCGTGCACAGGGTGGCAGGTGAAGGATTCGAACCTTCGTAGCTTTCGCGACGGATTTACAGTCCGCTTCCATTGGCCGCTCGGACAACCTGCCGGGTGCGCATGGAAGGATAGCAAGCCGATCGCCCCAGCGCGAAACTGCAGATCCCGCGACCTAGGAAGAGGTGCCGCCATGGCCGACGCCAGCATGGATGTCGTCAGCAAGTTCGACAAGCAGGAGGTCGCGAATGCGGTCAATACCGCGGCCAAGGAGGTCGGCAACCGCTATGACTTCAAGAATGTCGGCGCGTCCGTCGAGCTCGTCGGCGAGGTCATCAAGATGCAGGCGAACTCGGAGGAGCGCGTCAAGGCGATCCTCGATGTCGTCCAGACCTGGCTGATCAAGCGCGGCGTCTCGTTGAAGCACTTGGACGTGCCCGAGGCTGGCCCGCGCCTGTCGGGTAAGGAATACAAGCTCGACGTTTCCCTCAAGGAAGGCATCAGCGCCGAGAACGCCAAGAAGATCAACAAGATCATCCGCGACGAGGGCCCCAAGGGCGTCAAGTCCCAGATCCACGGCGACGAGCTACGCGTCTCCAGCAAGTCCCGTGACGACCTGCAGGCGATCCAGCGTCTGCTGCGCGAACACAGCGACCTCGACGTGGCGCTGACCTTCACCAACTACCGCTGATGGCAGCAGACGCCCCGCTGCGCGCCGTCGTCACCGGCGCCGCGGGTGGCATCGGCGCCGCGCTCGCGGCGAAGCTCGTGGCCGAAGGCGCCCGCGTTGTCACCACGGACCGCGACGAGTCCGGTCTCGCGGCGATCGCCGACCGCCTCGGGACGTATGCCGTACCCGCGGACGCCGCCACGGCATACGGCGTGGAGCGGGTCATCGAAGAGGCGACGGCGCATCTGGGCGAGATCGACGCCTACTTCGCCAACGCGGGGGTCATCGGCGGGGCCGGCCTCGAGACGCCGGACGAGGTGTGGGCGCAGACCCTCGACGTCAACGTCATGGCGCACGTGCGGGCGGCGCGGCTGCTCATGCCCGCCTGGGTGGAGCGGGGGCACGGGCGTTTCGTCGTCACGGCCAGCGCGGCTGGTCTGTTGTCGATGATCGGCGCTGCACCGTATTCGGTGTCCAAGCACGCGGCGGTTGCCTTCGCCGAATGGCTCTCGATCACCTACGGGGACAAGGGAATCGTCGTCCAAGCCCTCTGCCCGCAGGGCGTGCAGACCGCGATGCTCGACCAGGCGGGCGAGTTGCGCGACCTGTTGTCGGCCCAGGGCGCGCTGACCCCGGAGGCGGTGGCCGAGTTGGTCTGGGAGGCGATGCAGGACGATCCCTTCCTGATCCTGCCTCACGCACAGGTCGCGGAGTTCTATCGGCGGCGGGCATCCGACACCGATGCGTGGCTGCGCGGCATGCGCCGTTTGCAGGCCGGATTCGACCAACTCAAGGAGCAGAACACATGAGGGCATGGCGGATCGACCGGGCCGGTGACGCGGCCGATGTCTACCGACTCGACGAAGTGGACTCGCCGGCACCCGGACACGGGCAAGTGCGCGTGAAAGTCCTTGCCGCAGCGGTCAATTACCCCGACGTGATGATGGCCCGCGGCCAGTACCAAGTGCAGCCGCCCTATCCCTACACGCCCGGGGTGGAGTTGTGCGGTGAGGTCCTGGCTGTCGGGGACGGCGTCGCGCGCTACGCCGTCGGGGATCGGCTCGTCGGCACGGCAGACCTGCCGGCCGGGGCCTTCGCCGAGGAAGCCCTGATGAATGCGGCACTGGCGCAGCCAGCACCCACCGGGCTCGACGACGCGGCCGCATCCGGGCTGCACATCGCCTATCAAACCGGCTGGTTCGGCCTGCACCGGCGCGCCCACCTGCAACCGGGCGAGACGCTCCTCGTGCACGCTGCAGCCGGCGGGGTCGGCAGTGCCGCGGTGCAGCTGGGCAAGGCCGCGGGCGCGCGGGTGATCGGCATCGTGGGTTGCTCCGAAAAGGCCGCTGTCGCAGCGGAACTCGGGTGCGATGTGGTGCTGGACCGGACCGCGGACGACCTGATCCCAGCGATCAAGGCGGCCACCGACGGACGCGGCGTCCACGTCGTCTACGACCCGGTGGGCGGAACGGCCTATGACGTCTCGGCCAAGACGATCGCGTTCGAGGGTCGGATCGTCGTCGTCGGCTTCGCCAGCGGCGTCGTCCCGGCGCCCGGCCTGAATCACGCGTTGATCAAGAACTATTCGATCCTCGGTCTGCACTGGGGCCTCTACAACGCCCTCGACCCGGCCGCCGTCGCCGCTTGTCATGTCGAGTTGACCAAGCTAGTCAGCGCCGGAGCGATCACGCCGCTCGTGGGTCGCAAGGTCGGGCTGGACGAGGCGCCCGCAGCGGTGACGGCGGTTGGCGACGGCGAGAGCATCGGCCGGATCGTCGTCGTGCCCTGATCGCCCGGCGCGACCGGCTGTTCTCCGGACGGCTGGGATTCCGCGAGGCCGGATCGGCCGCGCCCACGCAGAGTGTGGGACCCAGACGGGGCTGAACCGGCCCCTCGACGGGGCTGAACCGGCCCCTCGACGGGGCTGA
>NZ_DAOQZV010000024.1:0-21842 GCF_035343835.1 Nostocoides sp.
CGGGCCCGAGCAGCAGGAAGAGCGAGCGGGCCTCCCCCGCGGTCAGGCCGGTCAGATCGGTGCGCGCCCCGCCCACGAGTTGCCAGCCGCCGCCGCGTCCGGCCTGCGGATAGACCGGTATGCCGCTGGCCGACAGTGCTTCGAGGTCGCGGCGCGCTGTGGGCACCGAGACGTCCAACTCGCCGGCCAGTTCGGCAGCGGTCAGCCGGCCCTTCTGCTGCAGCAGGAGAAGGGCGGCGACGAGGCGGTCGGCGCGCATACCGCCAAGATTCGCAGACAAAGTGATCAGTTGGTGATCACTTTGCCGATGACGCTAAGAGCCATGAACACCACAACGAGCACGGTCACCCTCCCCACCCGGGGCCGCTTCAACCTCATGCGCACCGCTCTCGTCGGCTTCGGCCATCGCGCCGAGCAAGACTGGGACGGCGTGATGCGCCTGGCGTTCACCGTCGACGGCACGCACGAGCAGAGCGCTGGGGTCGAGGTCCGGCAGCGCGACGACGAACTCGACCTGACCATCACCTCCGATGCCGATCCGGCGATCGTGGCCGGCCAGGTCGCCCGCGTGCTCTCGGTCCACGTCGACGACGCCGGCTTCGCCGACCTGGCCGGACGTGACCCGGTCGCCGCGGTGCTGGTTGCGGCGGCCGACGGCCTGCGACCGCCGCAGTTCTACTCGCCGTATGAGGCTGCCGCATGGTCGATCCTCAGCGCCCGGCGGTCCGCGGCCCAGGGCCGGGTGCTGCGGCAACGGCTCTGCGAGCAACTCGGCACGGCATACGACCTGGCCGGCCAGACGCTGCACTCCTTCCCGGCGCCCAGCCGGCTGGCGACGTTGGCGCAGTTGCGCGGCCTCCCCGAGGCTGCGATTCCTCGTCTGCAGGCCATCGCGCATGCGGCGCCTGAGGGCAGGCTGTCCGCGGCGCGCTTGTTGGCGATGGACCCCGAGGACGCGCGACTCGATGTCCAGCACCTGCCGGGCATCGGACCCTTCTACAGCGGCCTGATCGTCTACCGCTCGCTCGGCCAGCCCGATGTCCTCGTCCTGATCGAGCCCCGCAGCCGCGCCGCGCTCGAACGCCTCTGCGGCGCGGCTCAGCCGATGACCGATGCGGAGTTCACCGCACGCGCGGAGGCGTGGCGCCCCTACCGGATGTGGATGACCTTCCTGGCCCGGGCCGTGGGCGAGAGCGTGTCTGCGCCGGCCAGATGATCGCCACGCCGAGTCTCTGCGGAGCGAGGCGCCGGGCACGCCGAACGGGTGGCGTCGAGGACTCGACGCCACCCGCCCCCGACCCCCCTCACGCCCGGCCGCGTTGTCAGCCGGCCGCCGAAACGGTGAATCCAGCCGCCACGGGACCTAGCCCGCGTGGGTGAGCGCTCGGGTTGCCGCGGGCATAGATGACCACCGATCTCTACCTCGACGGACTTTCCGCCGGTGTGACGTCGAGGGTCCAGCATCGGGATTACCGGGCGATCAACCCGGGCCGGCCGGCGCCACACGACGCGGAACGTCACCCGGCTCGAGGGAGCCGAGTGACGTTCCGGGGGTGGCGCAGGCCGGCCTTTCAGTCCTCGAAAGAGGCCTTGCGGGTCTTGAGGACCTCGTCGATCAGGCCGTACTCCTTGGCCTCGTCGGCCGAGAGGATCTTGTCGCGCTCGATGTCTTTGCGGACCTGCTCGACGCTGCGGCCGGAGTGCTTGGCCCAGGTCTCCTCGAGCCACTCGCGCATCCGCAGGACCTCCTTGGCCTGGATCTCCAGGTCGGACGCCTGTCCGTAGTCGCCCCCCATGAGCGCCGGCTGGTGGATGAGCACGCGGGCATTCGGCAGGGCGAAGCGCTTGCCGGGCGCACCCGCGCCGAGCAGCACCGCCGCGGCGGACGCGGCTTGGCCGATGACGAAGGTCTGCACATCGGGGCGGATGTACTGCATCGTGTCGTAGATCGCGGTCATCGCCGTGAACGAGCCGCCGGGGCTGTTGATGTACATCAGGATGTCGCGGTCGGGGTCCTGGGACTCCAGCACGATCAACTGGGCGATGATGTCGTCCGCCGAGGCGTCGTCGACCTGCACGCCGAGGAAAATGATGCGGTCCTCGAAGAGCTTGGTGTAGGGGTCGGTGCGCTTCATCCCGTAGGACGTGCGCTCCTCGAACTGCGGGAGGATGTAGCGGCTGCTGGGAGCGGGCACGTGGAGTCGGCCCGCGGCCATACCGAAATCAGTCATGTCTGTCGTCCTTGATCCGTGGCCCGCGGTCACTCGGTGACCGGGTTGTCGTCGGAGGCGGCCTGCTTCGCGCTGCGGAAGACGTGGTCGACGAAGCCGTAGGCCTTCGCTTCCTCGGCGGTGAACCAGCGGTCGCGGTCGGAGTCGGCCTCGATCTGCTCCAGGCTCTGGCCGGTGTGCTGGGCGATCAACTCGGCCATCTGCTTCTTGATGAAGAGCATCTGCTCGGCCTGGATCTTGATGTCCGAGGCCGTACCACCGATACCGCCCGAGGGCTGGTGCATCATCACGCGGGCGTGCGGCGTGGCATAGCGCTTGCCGGGGGTGCCGGCCGAGAGCAGGAACTGGCCCATCGATGCGGCCATCCCCATCGCGACCGTCGCGACGTCATTGGGCACCCAGTTCATGGTGTCGAAGATCGCCATGCCGGCGGTCACCGAGCCGCCCGGGCTGTTGATGTAGAGCCAGATGTCCTTGGTCGGGTCCTCGGCGGCGAGCAGCAGCATCTGCGCACAGATCGCGTTCGCGTTGTCGTCGCGGACTTCGGAGCCGAGGAAGATGATGCGTTCCTTGAGCAGCCGGTTGTAGATGTGATCGTCGAGCCCGAATTGCCCACCCTGGGCAGCTGCGCTGGGGTTGCTCACGCTGGTCTCCGTCCTGACGGCGTGCTCGTTGCGGATAGTCATGGTGACCCTAACGCGCGGCCTTTCCCAGACAATCCCGCCGTATGCCGTGTTCGCCCTGAGCGCAGCGCCCCACCTCTCCCGTCGAGTGGCCGGTTCAGGGTCGTCGAGTGGCCGGTTCAGGGTCGTCGAGTGGCCGGTTCAGGCCGACCCGGTCGCCGCGTCGCTCGGGACGGTCGGCGCGGCTTCGGGCTCAGGCTCGCGCACCGAGGGCACCATCAGCAGGGCCAAGATCGCGCCGGCCCCGACGACGAGCAGCGACTTCAGGACACCGACGTGGTCACCGAGGAAGCCCAACAGGGGCGGGCCGGCGATGAAGGCGGCATACCCGATCGTCGCGACGACCGACATCCGGGAGGCTGCGCGCGCGGGGTCGTCGGCGGACGCACTCATACCGACCGGGAAGCCGAGCGCGGCGCCCAAGCCCCAAATCGCGGCGCCGAGATAGGCGAGGACGGCGCCGCCGAAGATGACCAGAAGCGCCCCCAGCACGGCTAAACCGAAGCTGACCCGAAGCACCGGCACCCGGCCGTGCCGGTCGAGCAGGCCGGTGCCGACAAGGCGGCCGACCGTCATAAACGTCAAGAAGGTTGCGAAGGCGAGCACACCGGCCCAGGTCGGCAGGTCGTACCCCTCGTGGAAGGCGACCGCGAGCCAGTCGTTCGCCGTACCCTCGGTAAAGGCTGCGACAAGCACGACGAAGCCAATCAACAGTGTGCGCGGCTCGGTCCACGCCGAGGCGGCTTTGGTGCCGGCACCCGCGTGGTGGGCTGCCGTAGCCCCGGCTGCCGTCGCGTCGTGCGGCAAGAGCGAACGCAGGGACCACGCCCCGATCACGACGACGAGGACGGCGATCGCGACCATGTGGACGAGGATGCGGACACCGGCCCAGGACAGCGCGGCACCCAGCAGCGCCGAGACCACCGTCCCACCGGAGAAGGCCGCGTGGAAGTGCGGCATGATCGCCCGGCCGAGATGGCGCTCGACGTCGGACCCCTCGAGGTTCATGCCGACATCCCAGGAGCCCACCCCCAGGCCGGCGAGGAAGAGGCCGACCATCAGCAGGGCGCGCGAGTGCGCGACATCGACGCCGAGCCCGATCACCAGGATCCCCGTCGCGGCCATGGCCAGGGCCGTGCTCACCACCGCTCGCAGCCCGAAGCGCTCGATCAGCTTGCCCGTGGAAGGCAGGGCCAGGACCGAGCCGAGCGACATCGCGAACAGGGTGGCCCCGAGTTCGCCCGCGCTCAGGCCGAGTTCCAGCTTGGCGTCGGCGATCCGCGACGCCCAGCCGGCGAAGGCCAGACCGGCGAGAGTGAACAGGGCAAAGACGCTGGTCCGGGCAGCGAGGGCGACCGAACGGTCGACGGGTGCTGGGGTCATCGGGCTTCCTGGGCGAGAGTGGTCGTCGGGGGCAGGCGGGTCACGTGAACGAGGTCGAAACGATTCGAGTCGAACCGATTCGACTAGTGTGCCCTCCATGCCCGCGCCACGTCAAACCCGGAAGGCCTCCTCCGCTACCGGCCGACCGGCCGCTTCGGCCGGACAGCCCGGGCGAGCCAAACGCCCCACGCTCCGCGATGTCGCAGACCTGGCCGGCGTCTCCTTGTCAACGGCCTCGCTCGTCTTCAGCGGCCGCGGGCCGGTCTCCGACGCCACCGCGGCACGCGTGCGCGCCGCAGCGCAAGAACTGGCGTATGCCGGCCCCAACCCCCTCGCCTCCTCGTTGCGTCAGGGCCGCACCGGCACGGTCGGGGTCGTGGTCGAAGGCCGGCTGGGCGACGCCTTCGGCGACCCCTTCGCGCTGACCGTTCTTGACGGTCTCGCCCGCGAGTTGGACGCCATCCCCGCCGCGCTGCTGCTCCTCCCCCGCGAACCGGGCGACGATTCCCGCCTGCTCGCCCAGCTTGGCGCGGCGGCGGTCGACGCGGTCGTTTTTGCGCTCTGCGGGCCGCGGGACGACCCGGCCGTGGACCTCTTGGCCGGGCGCGGCATACCGATGATCGCCGCGGGCGCGCCCGTCGACCCGCGGGTGCCGCAACTGTTGGTGGCCGAGCGGGCCGCCAGCGCGGACGTGGCACGGCTCCTGGTGGGGCTCGGTCATACGCGCATCGGGCACATCACCTTGCCGCTGGCGCCGCGTGTACCCACCGGCCCGGTCGCGCCGGCACAGGTCGCCCTGGCGTCCTATCCGGACGGGGCCGCCCGGGCGCTGGGTGTGCTCGATGTGGCGCCGGATGCCCGCGTGGTGCAGACCACGATGGCCGATGTAGCGTCCGGCGAGCAGGCCGCGCGGCTCCTGCTTGGGGTCCCCGCGCATGAGCGGCCGACCGCCATCATCGCCCAGTCGGACGTCCTGGCCGCCGGTGTCCTCCGGGTGGCGGCCGACCTCGGCCTGCGTGTGCCCGAGGACCTCTCGGTCACCGGATTCGACGGTCTCAACCTGCCCTGGGTGGACGTACGCCTGACCACGGTCGTGCAGGACGGCCAGGCCAAGGGCCGCGCCCTGGGCGCCATGGTCGCCGCCGCCTTATCCGGCGCGAGCGTCCGCACCACTCACTTCCCCACGCACCTGCGTCTCGGCGAGACCACCGGGCCGCCGCCCACTCGCTGACGGCCCGTATGCCGGGGGCACCGCTCGGGCCCGGACAAAGCTGTCAGGCCACCAGAAGCGGTCAGGCCTTGGCGGCCTCGTCGGCAGGCGCGGCCTCGTCGGCAGGCGCGGCCTCGTCGGCGGGCGCCTCCACGGCGTCCGCCTGAACAACCTCACCCTCGATGGTGTCATCGAGCAGGTCGTCAGCGTCGACCTCGAGGATCGGCAATGACGGCTCGTCCTCGGCGTCCTCCTCGACCCCTAGCTCAGAGATGTCCACGACATTGCCCGAGGCGTCGGTGATCCTCGCCCGGTCGAGGACGGCCGCGAGGGCCTTGCGACGCGCCACTTCGGAGACCATGGACGGCACCTGGTTGTTGGCGTCGATGGCCTGGGCGAACTCGTTGGGGTCCATGCGGTACTGCTGCGCCTGCATCAGTAGGTATTCGACGAACTCCTCCTGCGAGACGTCCACGTCTTCCTGCTCCACCAGCGCGTCGAGGATGAACTGCGCCTTCAGCGCCCGGCGGGTGGACTCATTGACCTCGGCCCGGTGCTCGGCGTCCTCGAGGCGACCCTCCTCCTGAAGGTGGTGGTTCACCTCCTGCTCGATGACGCTCTCGGGCATCGGGACATCGAGGGTGTCGAGGAGGTGCTCGAGGATCTTGTCGCGGGCCTGCAGGCCCTGCTCGAACTTCTTGGCGCGCTCGGTGGTGGCGTTCACCTCGGCCTTGAGCTCATCGAGAGTGTCGAACTCCGACGCCAACTGGGCGAAGTCGTCATTGAGCTCCGGCAGCTCGCGCTCCTTGACCGACTGGACCGTGACCGTGCACTCGGCGTCCTCGCCCGCGTGGTCGCCCCCGGCCAGAGGCGCGGTGAACGTCGCCGACTCGCCGGCACTCAGCCCGGTGAGCGCCTCATCGAGGCCGATGAGCATATTGCCGCTGCCGACCTCGTAGGAGATGCCGGCCACCTCGTCGATGGACTCCTCGCCGATGGTGGCGGCCAGGTCGATGGAGACGAAGTCGCCCAAGCCGGCCGCCCGCTCAACCGGGACCAGGGTGCCGAAGCGGGTCCGCAACTGGTCGAGGCGCTCGGTGATGTCCTCGTCGGTGACCACGACGTCATCGACGGTAACCGCGATGGTGTCGAGGTCGGGCAGGGTGATCTCTGGGCGGACGTCGACCTCGGCGGTGAAGGCCAACGGCTCGGAGTCGTCCATGGGCACCGCGGTGACCTCGACCTCGGGCTGCCCGATCGGGCGGACCTCGGCCTCCTCGACGGCCTGGCCGTAGAAGTTCGGGAGGGCCTCGTTGATGGCCTCCTGCAGCACGGCGCCGCGACCCACCCGCTGGTCGATGATCCGCGCCGGAACCTTGCCCTTGCGGAATCCGGGGACCGAGATCTGCGACCCGATCGCTACGTAGGCCGCGTCGATGCTCGGCTTGAGCTCGTCATACGGGACCTCGACGGTCAGCTTGACCCGCGTGGGGCTCAGGGTCTCGGCAGCGGTCTTCATCAGGTGGCACTCCAGCAATCGGATCAGGGTTCGTGCACAGGGGCCCAGCAGTCGAGCGCGCGAGCGCATCGAAACGGGGGCGTGGCTGCGTCCATCCTATGGGCAGCGGCGGTTACGCCCAAAAACGCCGAGCGGCGTCGGGGTAGCCGGATTTGAACCGGCGGCCTTCCGCTCCCAAAGCGGACGCGCTACCAACCTGCGCCATACCCCGTTGCACGGGCGCCCCCAACGAGCGCATTCCTAGCTTTGGCTGGATCGGACGCCGATGGCCCGGTCGAGGGCCCTCGGCTCGCTCGCCGGGATCTCGATGAACCGACGCTGACCTGTGGAAATGCCGTGCGAGCGGGCGACGAGAATCGAACTCGCGTAATCAGTTTGGAAGACTGAGGCTCTACCATTGAGCTACGCCCGCGTGCCGTATGCCCGCGTGGACACCAGCGAGCGTATGGTAGCCGCCCGCTTGCCCGCCCCTGCAAATCCGTGACTGAGTCCGGACGCGCGACGGGCTGCGTCGATGCACGCCTGTGGCTGATGTGGCTCGCGATGATAGAATCACCACGGCCACCGGCCTTGCCGGCTGCGCTCTGCATGTCCTTTTGCTTCGTCGGCACTGCTGCCCAATAGATGACGTCACACCGCGTCCAACCGCCGTCCATACCCAGGGGAACACACCATGACCGACCGCCAGCCCGCGATGAACCGGTCGCGACGCAGCACGGCGCGCCGCGGACTGACCCTCCCCGTCGCCGTCATGGCGACCGTGACGGGCGTCTCCCTGGCCCCGGCCGCGGCGAGCGCCATGACAGGCAACGCGCTGCCGGCGATCATCGTGCTCGCCACGGGCACCGACACCTCGACCAGCGACACGACGACGACGTTCACCCCGCCGCCGACCGACCCGACGACGACCGACGCGACCACGTCCGACCCGACGACCAGCCAGCCGACGACGACCGAGCCGACCTTTACGCCGCCGCCGTCCGACACCACGAGCACCAGCCCGACATCGACCTTCACGCCGCCGCCGACCAGCACCACCGCACCGCCCACCAGCACGCGACCGACGAGCACGAGCAGCACCAGCCGGCCGGCGACCTCGAGCACGAGCACCCGCCCGACCGTCGCGAGCACCACGCCGGTCCCGCCGACGAGCGTCGCTCCCCCACCCCCCAGCACCTCCGGGGCCGTGAGCACGACGGCGCCGATCACATCCACGTCGAGCTCGTCGTCCTCGGCCGCCGGCGCAGGTGCGGACACCCCGACCAACGAAGGCCCGGGCATCCAGGAGCGCGTGAGCAATATCGCCAACGACATCCTGGGCAACGGGACCAACTGGGATTTGATCAAGAAGACCCTGATCGGCCTGGCCCTCGCCGGCCTCGGCGTCCTCGCGATCGCCGTCGTCCGACCCCGGCGCCACTGACCGCTCCGTCCCTCAACCCTGCTGGTACACCCCTGTCCGTAGGGTGGGCTCACTAAGCTCTGCTAGCTGGGCTTAGGTGACCTCCAGCAGGTTCTACCCTGCTGGACGACACCTAACGTGTGCTAGCAGAGTTTAGGAATGCGGCTTGACGCACGAGAAATACGTGCTCGGCCGGCCGGCGGCCAGGGCCTTCCCCTCGAAGCCGTCCAGGTCCTTCCATTCCGGGCGCGGGACTTCGGCAACCGCGAACCCCGGGAACTGCGCCAGCTGGGCCCGCACCCACGCGCGATAGACCGGATGATCGGTCGCGATCAGCAAGCGCCCGCCGGGCGCCAGCAACGTATGCAGCATGGTCAGATTCCGCTGTTGCACGAAGCGCCGCTTGGCGTGCTTCGGCTTGGGCCACGGGTCGGGGAAGAGCAGATGGATCGCGGCGAGCGTCCCGGGCTCGAAGCCGCGCTCGAGTAGCGCCAGCGCATCCCCGGCCCAGACGCGCAGGTTGGTCACGTCACGGGCCTGCGCCGCGGCCAGCATCCGCACGACCCCCGGCAGGTGAACTTCGGCCGCCAGCACATCGTGCTCGGGGTGGGCGGCGGCATACCCGATCGCGGCGGCGCCGTGACCGGAGCCGATCTCGACGACCAGGGGCGCCATCCGCCCGAAGGCCGCCGCGCGATCCACCGGAAGTGCGGTGACCTCCGCGTCGGGCAACAAGGTGACCAGCCGTTCCTTGGTCAACGACGAGAGGCGATACCGCGGCGTATAGGTGCGGATCCGGCTCGGGTGCGCAACACCGTCAGGGACCCCGGTGGTGGGGGTGGTCACGGCTTCCAGACCACCAGGGCCCCGCGGTCGTCGCCGTCCCCACCGAGAGCCTCGCGGCACAGATACGCCGCGAAGCCCTCGAAGCCGACTTGCAGGGCCCGCTCGGCCACGCCGCCCATCCAGTCGATGCCGTCCAGCAACTCTCCGGTCCGCGTCTCGACGATCCCGTCGGTGTAGAGGATCAACGCATCACCGGTGTGCACCTCCCCCTCCATGCGCGGGAAGGGGATGCCGTCGATCAGACCGAGCGCCGGCCCTTGTTCGCCCTGCAGGGGATCCCATGTATTGCGCGCTGCCGAACACCGCATGGCGGGCGGGTGGCCGGCGCTGCTGATCCAGAAGCGGTCCGTGGCGGGATCGATCTCCAGGTGCACCGCGGTAGCGAAGCCCTCGCGCCACGGTTGTCGCACCAGATAGGCGTTGGCCGCGGACAAGAAGCGCTCGGGCTCGACCTGCCCGAGCAGGCCGCTGAAGGCACCGGCCACCATCAGCCCCCGGGAGCCGGCCCGCAAGCCGTTCCCGCTGACATCGATCAGGGCAAACTCCAGGTGCCCCGGGTGAAACCCGGGCGCGCTGATCAGGACGTCCCCGGCGAAGGCATCGCCGAACGCCCCGACCACCGCCGCTTCAGCCCGGTACCCCTCCGGCAGGGCCGGAAGTACGGCCAGCTGCTGCTGGCGCGTCCGCAACTCCACCAGCATCCGGTTGCTGCGCGTGCCATAGGTCCCCAGGCTGGCCCGCGAGGCCGAGAGGGCATACATCGCGATCATGCCGGCGGCCATGCTCGACAACACGGTGATTGCGCGCAGCGGCGTCGTAGGAACGATCCAAAAGACGAGTGCGAGCAGGCCCGCAATGAAGACGTAGAGCCCGATCAGGGGCGCCGGCGACAGGAACAAGCCGGCCACGACGACCCACGGTGCCAGGGTCAGCAGGGGGAACTCGTCGGGCCAGGTGATGTGCAAGGCCGCGCTGCCTGCCACCATCACCATGAGCATGACCAGCCGAGCGCGTTGCGAGAGCCGGATCTGCCCCAGCCGAACCTGCAATCGTCGCCAGGAAACGCGCGGTCCCACGCGTGGGGCTTGGGCGACGGTAGCCATGCCGTCAGTCGCTGGACGGCAGCGGCGGCAGCACGCCGTCCCGCTCGTATGCCGCAACCATCTCCAGGCGACGCACATGCCGCGGATCGTTCGAGAAGGGCGTTGCGAGGAAGGTCGCGACCATCGCCTTCGCCTCGTCCACGGCCGTCATCCGGGCGCCGATGGAAATGACTTGGGCATTGTTGTGCTCGCGCGCAAGCTGCGCCAGTTCTTCGTTGTAGCACAACGCGGCTCGGATGCCGGCGACCTTGTTGGCCGCGAGCTGTTCCCCATTGCCGGAGCCACCGAGCACCACGCCGAGCGAGTCGGGATCGGCCGCCACGGCTTGCGCGGCACGCAGGACGTAGACCGGGTAGTCATCGAGCGCGTCGTACTCGAGCGGCCCGTGATTGGTGACCTCGTGACCCTCCGCGGTCAAGAAGCCGACCAACTCACCGAGGAGTTCGTATGCCGCGTGGTCGCCGCCGATGTGTACGCGCATCAGTCCTCCTGGTCGAAAATCGGACCGCGGGTCCGGGTGCGCTTGAGTTCGAAGAAACCATCGGTTCCGGCGACGAGCACGCAGCCATCCCACAGTCTGCCAGCCGCTTCGCCCCGTGGCGAGGGGCTGACGACCGGGCCGAAGAAGGCGACGCCCTCGACGGCGATCACCGGCGTGCCGACGTCGTCGCCGACCAGGTCGATGGCGCGCTGGTGGGAGGCACGCAGCGCCTCGTCACCGGCGTCGCTCGAGCCGGCGGCAGCGAGGTCGGCCGGCAGCCCCACCTCGGCCAGGGCCTCGGCCATGACGGCGTCGTAGTCTTTGCGCTGCTGGTGATGGATCCGCTCCCCCAGCGCATCGTAGAGCGGTTTGACGACACCGTCGCCGTGCGCCGCGCGCGCGGCCATGATCACCCGGACGGGAGCCCAGGCCGCATCCATCAGGGCGCGGTAGTCCGCCGGCAGATCGCGGCCCTCGTTCAGGACGGACAGGCTCATGACCGACCAGGTGACATCGACCGGGCGAACCTCTTCGACGGCCATCAGCCACCGCGACGTCATCCAGGCCCAGGGGCACACGGGGTCGAACCACATCTCGACCGGCGTGCGAGCAGAGTCGACAGAATGCGAGGTGGGAGACATGCGGTCATTCTGCCACCCTTTCCGGAGCGTGAAAGTATGGCGCGAAACTGGGTGATCCCCAGCCAACCTTTCAGGAGTGAGAAGTGCCCGGAACCAATTTGACGCGCGCTGAGGCCCAGGACCGCGCCGCGATCGTGGCGACCGAGAGCTATGTCGTCAAACTCGACCTGACGACGTCACCGGAGACCTTCCGCAGCGTCACGACTGTGCGTTTCACAGCCACGCCGGGTGCCTCGAGTTTCATCGACCTCATCGCGCCGAGCGTCGAGGCGATCACCCTCAACGGTGAATCGCTCGATCCGGCAACGCATTTCGCCGACTCCCGGATCAGCCTCCCGGATCTCGCGGCCGCCAACGAGCTTGTCGTCGACGCCACCTGCGCCTACATGAACACCGGTGAAGGCCTGCACCGATTCGTCGACCCGGTCGACAACGAGGTCTACCTCTACACCCAGTTCGAGGTCCCAGACAGCCGCCGGATCATGGCCGTCTTCGAGCAGCCCGACCTCAAGGCGACCTTCGCCTTCAGCGTCACCGGACCAGATCACTGGCAGGTCGTCTCGAACGCGATCACCCCACAGCCCGAGCCCGCCGGACCCGGCACGGCCACCTGGACCTTCCCCGCAACGGGGCGGATCTCCTCCTACATCACCGCGCTCGTCGCCGGCCCGTATGCCGTGGTGCGCGACAGCGTCCAGACGCGGGCCGGCACCATCGACCTCGGCGTCTTCTGCCGGACCTCGATGCTGCCCCACCTGGACGCCGACAATGTGCTGGCGGTGACCAAGGCCGGCTTCGGCTTCTTCGAGGAGATGTTCGACGCGCCCTACCCCTTCACCAAGTACGACCAGCTCTTTACGCCCGAATACAACATGGGCGCGATGGAGAACGCCGGCTGCGTGACCATCAACGAGCTCTATGTCTTCCGCGGCAAGGTGCCCGACTCCACCGTCGAGCGCCGGGCACTGACGATCCTGCACGAACTCGCGCATATGTGGTTCGGCGATCTGGTCACCATGAAGTGGTGGGACGACCTCTGGCTCAATGAGTCGTTCGCCGAGTGGGCCTCGACCGTCTGCCAGGCGGAGGCCACCGGGTGGCACTCCGCATGGACCACTTTCTGCACGCACGAGAAGGCCTGGGCCTACCGCCAGGACCAGCTCTCCTCGACGCACCCAATCGTCGCGCCGATCCGCGACCTGCACGATGTCGAGGTCAACTTCGACGGCATCACCTACGCCAAGGGCGCGTCGGTCCTCAAGCAACTCGTTGCGTATGTCGGCCGCGACCCCTTCGTCGCCGGCCTGCGGACCTATTTCGCCAAGCATGCGTGGAGCAATACGACGCTGGGCGATCTGCTCATCGAGCTTGAGGCGGCGTCCGGCCGTGATCTGCGCACGTGGGCGCAACTTTGGTTGGAGACGGCCGGCGTCAATGTCCTTACGCCCCAGATCGATTCGGACGACCGTGGCCTGGTCAGCGCGGCCAGCATCGCTCAGACCTGCGCGTCCGGAGATCAGCAGTTGCGCCCGCATCGCCTCGTCGTTGGGACGTATGACGTGATCGATGGCGCCTTCGTCCGCACCGGCCGGCACGAGCTCGACGTCGACGGCGATAACACGCCGCTGCCGATGCTCATCGGGCAGCCGCGTCCGGCACTGGTCCTGGTCAACGATGAGGATCTTGCCTACGCCAAGATCCGCTTCGACGAGCGTTCGCTTGCCACGGTCCTGGCACATCCGCGGGGCTTCGCCGAAACCTTGCCGCACTCGCTCGCTGTCGCGACCGTCTGGGACATGACACGCGATGGCGAGATGGCGGCGAGCGACTATCTGCCCTATGCCCTGGCCGTCATCGACGGCGAGCGCGACTCCGCGCTGCTGCGCAATCTGCTCGCGCAGGTGCACACCTGCCTGGTCCACTATTTGGCGCCCGAGCACCGGGACGACGCCCACCGCCTGGTCATCGCCCGGGGTCTCGAACTGGCTCAGGCCGCACCGGCCGGAAGCGATGCGCAACTGCAGTTGGTCACGGCATACGCCGCGTTGATCGCCCCCGGCGACGACACGACGACGCTGGCCGGGCTCTACGACGGGTCGGTCACGCTGCCGGGCCTGAGCCTCGACACCGACATGCGGTGGACGCTGTTGACCGGGCTGGTTGCCGCGGGCGCCGCTGGCGATGAGCAGATCCAGGAAGAACTCGAACGCGACAACACCTCCACCGGCCGCGAACGCGCCGCCCGGGCACGAGCGAGCGCGCCGACACCGGCAGCGAAGGCGGTGGCGTGGGCGTGCGGCGTCGAGGACGTCAAGACGCCGAACTCGGTCATCCAGGCCCTGGCGGCCGGGTTCAACCGCGCTACCGATCCGGCCCTCTTGCAGCCCTACATGGCCCGATTCCTCGACGGCGCGCTCGGCATTTACGAGAGCCGCACCCACGCTATCGCCGAGGAGATCAACGGCTTCTATCCGGCGGGATTGGCCGGTCCCGACCTGCTCGCGGCGACGAACGCCTGGCTTGAGGAGCACACCGATGCGCCCGCCGCCGTGCAACGGGTGATGGCCGAGAATCGCGACGGCGTCGCCCGCGCGGTCGCGGCGCAGGAGCGTGACCGGGCGGGTGCCTGAGCGCGACGTGAACTCTTCGATCGCCTGGCTGGAGCTTCTGACCCGCAAGGAGACCTGGACCTGGTTCAGCGATGTCCCGCTGAAGATCCTGCTGACGATCGTCTTGGCCGTCGCCACCCGATGGGTCTTGCACCGGGTCATCCACCGCGCCGTCGGCCTCGCGATCAGCCGTGGCGAGCGCGCCGATCGCACGACTACCCAGCGCGTGTTCGCGCACGCGACCGGCTGGGATCACGATCGGCACAAGCAGCGGCTGGAAACCCTCGGCACGATCCTGCGCAGTGCCGTCACCATCGTCATCGGGCTGATCGCGATCTTGACGGTGATGGCGCTCCTCGGGATCCCCCTGGCTCCGCTGCTCGCGTCGGCGGGGGTCGGCGGAGTGGCCCTCGGCTTCGGGGCACAGAGCCTGGTCAAGGACTTCCTGTCCGGGATCTTCATGATCATGGAAGACCAGTACGGCGTCGGCGACCTGATCGACACCGGTGTCGCGACCGGCACGGTCACCGACGTCAGCCTGCGCATCACGACCTTGCGTGACGGCAACGGAGTCACCTGGCACATCCGCAATGGCGAGATCCTGCGGATCGGCAATCGCAGTCAGGGGTGGGCGATGACGATGGTCGACCTGCCGATTGCCTATGACGCGATGCCGGAGAAGGCGATCCGTGCTCTGAAGGAGATGGTCGCTGCGTTCGCGGCCGACCCGGACTGGGACGGCAAGGTGCTCGACGTTCCTGAGGTGCTGGGCGTCGAGTCCATCGTCGGCTCCACGATGATCCTGCGAGTGATGGCGAAATGCAAGGCGGGAGAAGAGTTTTCGGTGCAGCGTGAGTTGCGTTTGCTCGGCAAGCAGGCCCTCGACAGGGCGGGCGTCCCGGGGCCGCCGGTGAGCGTCATCCCCTCCTCGGGGGGAACCCCATGAGTGAGCCGACGTTCTTCGATGCGGTGGGCGGGCACGCGACCTTCGATCGTCTGGTGACCGCGTTCTATGCCGGTGTGGCCGACGATGCGCCGTTGCGTGCGCTCTACCCGGAGGCGGACCTCGGGCCGGCGGCGGAGCGGCTGCGGATGTTCCTCGAGCAGTACTGGGGCGGCCCGACCACCTACTCCGAGCAGCGCGGGCATCCCCGCTTGCGGATGCGTCATCACCCGTATGCCGTGACCCCCGCCCAGCGTGATCGCTGGCTCCTGCACATGCTCGCGGCCGTGGACACCCTCGAGTTGGACGAGGCCCACGACCTGATTCTGCGCGACTACCTCACGCGCGCGGCCTACTCCCTCGTCAATACCCTCGACTAATCGTCGAAAGGCCGGTACAACCCCGTCGAGAGGCCGGTTCAGCCCCGTCGAGAGGCCGGTCTGGGCGGTCTGGGTCGCACGCAGCGGGCGGGCCGGGTCTCGCCTCGATCACGGAGTCAGTTGACGCTCGCCGAACACGTCGACCAGGGTGTCCGGGCGGTCGGTCACGATCCCGTCAACGCCGAGGTCGAGCAGTCGTCGCATCTCGGCCGGGTCGTCGATCGTCCAGACGTGCAGGTGCTTGCCGAGGCGATGCACCTGACGCACCAGCCCCGGGGTGACCAGTCGGATCCTCCGCCCGCGGACGGTATGCCCGGTCGGGATCTGCAGCACTGGCGCCGGCGAGTGCAAAACCCGGCTGAGCAGATGCGGCGTGAAGCGCATCTGGGCCACCCCACGCGGCCCCATCGCCGTGGCGAGCCCGGGTCCGAGCGCCTTGCGCACCGCTGCCAGGCGGGCGTCGGAGAAGGAGCCGACGCAGACCCGGTCAAGGGCGCTGTGCGAGCGGATGGCCGCTACCAGCGGCTCGATCGCCCCCACCGCCTTCACGTCGATATTGATGCGAGCCTCGGGAAAGGTCTCCAGCACCTCGTCCAACAGCGGTATGCCGTCGCCCGCGGCCGTGCGGGCGGCCGCCACAACGGCATACGGCAAGTCGGCGATGGCACCGGCGGTGTCGGTCACCCGGTCCAGGACAGTGTCGTGAAAGGCGACGAGGACACCGTCCGAGGTTGCGTGCAAATCCGTTTCCAGATAGCGAAAGCCAAGGTCGATCGCCGCGCCGAAGGCGGCAATGGTGTTCTCCCGCCCCACATTTGGGGTGAATTCGGCGCCGCCGCGGTGCGCGAGGCCGACCGGCCCGGTGGTGTCGAAATACGGATGGTCGGCCGCGCGCATCGCGATCAGTACCGTGCCCAGATAGCGGTGTCGGTGGGCACCTTGCCGTCTGCCGTCAGCTCGCCGGACGCGACGACGAGGTCCGCGCCCTCGGGCAGCGCGACCGGGATCTCGCCGAGATTGAGCAGCACGAGCGTCGGGTAGGCGTCGTCCTTGCCCGTGTTGAGATAGGCCACGACATCCTCGCCGAGGCCGCCGATCTCGCGCAGGCTGCCCAGCCCCAGCTCGCGCTCGCGCCGGAGGTGCAGCAGGCGCGTGTACAGGTCGAGGGTGGAGCCCTCGGCGTCGGCCTGTTGGTCCGCGGCGAGCGCGGCATACGCCTCGGGCTGCGGCAGCCACACCTTCTCCGACGGCCCGAAGCCGAGCCCCGGCGCATCGTGGGTCCACGGCAGCGGGATCCGGCAGCCGTCGCGGCCGAGTTCCTTGTGGCCGGTGCGCAGGTAGACCGGGTCCTCGCGCAGCTCGTTGGGGACCTCCATCGACTCGGGGAGCCCGAGTTCCTCACCCTGATAGATGTATGCCGACCCCGACAGCCCCAGCATCAGCGTCGTCGCCGCGCGGGCGCGGCGCAGACCGACGACCGGGTCGGGCTGCGGGTCACCGATGCCGATGCCATTGGGCCGCTTGGTGCCGACCGGCAGGGCTAGTCGGGTGGCGTGCCGGATGACATCGTGATTGGACAGCACCCAGGTCGCCGGGGCGCCGACCGAGTCGCACACCTCCAACGACTTGCGGATGACCGCGCGCAGATCCGTTGCCCGCCAAGGGCATTCGAGGAAGTCGAAGTTGAAGGCCTGGTGGAACTCGGTTTTGCGGATGTAGAGCGCCGCCCGCTCCGGCGGGTTGACCCACGCCTCGGCGCACAGAATGCGATCCGGCTCGCCATAGCTGTCGAGCAACGCCCGCCAGCTCTCGTAGATTGTGTGCACGCCGTCCTGGTCCCACATCGGCGCCGCGTTGGTCGCCTCCTCCGGATCGTCGGGGCCGAGCAACTCCTGCGGCCCGGCCCAGTCCGGCAGCGACGGCTCCTTGACCAGACCGTGGGCGACGTCGACGCGGAAACCCGCAACACCGCGCTCGACCCAGAAGCGGATGACGTCGAGGAACTCCTCGCGGACCTCCGGGTTGTCCCAGTTCAGGTCCGGCTGCTTGACGTCGAAGATGTGGAGGTACCACTGGCCCGGGGTGCCGTCGGCCTCGGTGACGCGGGTCCAGCCCGGACCGCCGAAGACGGACTTCCAATTGTTCGGCGGCTCGCTGCCGTCGACGCCTTTGCCGTCGCGGAACATGTATCGCGCGCGCTCGGGGCTGCCCGGCGCTGCGGCGAGGGCGGCCTGGAACCAGGGGTGTTCGTCGGAGGAGTGATTGGGCACCAGGTCGACAATGACCTTCAGCCCCAACGCATTTGCGTCGTCGAGCAGGCCTTGGAAGTCGGCGAGGGTGCCGAAGAGGGGGTCGATGTCGCGGTAGTTGGCGACGTCATACCCGGCGTCCGCCTGCGGCGAGACATAGAAGGGGGAAAACCATACGGCATCAACGCCGAGGGCCTTCAGATAGGGCAGTTTGGCGCGCGCCCCGGGCAGGTCGCCGATGCCATTGCCAGTGCTGTCGGCGAACGAACGCGGATAGATCTGATAGATCACGGCGTGCCGCCACCAGGCCGCGTCGGCCCGGTCGTGGTCGTGGATCGTCGTGGTTGTCGGCTGCGCAGGGGGGGCGGTCGTCACGGGCACCTATTGGACCGCATATCGGCCCTCGGACCCAAACTGATTCGCGGGTGTTTCGGATGTTGTTCATCGCAGGCTCGACGGTGTTGACCGTCGCGGCTCGACGGTGTTGACCGTCGCGGCGAGCGTGCCGGTCAGGCGCCGGTCAGCAGGTCCGCGAGGGCGCGGACGGTCCGCTCGCCCCCAGCCAGGTGCCAGCGATATCCCCTGTGGTGCAGGACCTGCGCGTGGCCACCGGCGCCGAGCACGAGGGCTAGCCCGGGATACCAGTCCCAGTCCGCCGTGCCACTTTGCATGAAGGCCCCGAGGCGTCCCGTCGCGACGGCCGCGAGATCGCACGACCCGCTCCCGAGCACCCGGATGGTCGCGGGCCCGCGCGCCGCTGCCAGCCAGGGTTCGAGAACGTTCGGGTCACCGATGCGGGCCGGATGCAGATAGGTCGCGAGGCAGATCTGCTCTAAGGGAAGGTCGGGCATCGGTGTCAGGAGCCGGCCGTTGAGCTGGGTGCTGGGCCGACCGTCAGCGGTGACCCCACCGACCCAGGTCTCGTCGGTCAGCTCGCGTCGAACCGCGCCGAGCAGGCCACCATCGTTGTCCCGCAACGCAATTGCACTGCACCAGTTGCCGATCTCGTGGGCATAGTTGTAGGTCCCGTCGATCGGATCGATGATCCATTGCCGGCCATTACGCGACTCGCGCGCCGCGCCCTCCTCACCCAGGATGCCGTCGTCGGGTCGCAGCGCGGTCAGCGCGGCCACGATCTCCTCCTCGGCGGCGTGGTCGGCTGCGGTGACGATGTCGGAGATCGAGGTCTTGCGGATGCGCTCGAGCGGCTCGCGACGCAGCATCGTGCCGAGCGCGGCGCCGCGCTCGACGAGCAGCGTGGCCAGGACAGCGTCGTCAACGATGTCCGAGCGGTCTGCCAGGCTCTCGATCCAGGCCGGGGTGGGCGCCGTCGTCGGTTCCGTCTGCACGGGCGTCATGGCCTCACCCTAGGCGCGCCGGGCGACGCCGCGGCGAATCTCATCTGGCCAGGACATGGCCGGCAGACGTGCTCAGGCGCCACCAGGGCCCGCTGCGATGCACGCTCGCCGAGCCGTTCTCCACCAGGAACCGCAGCCCGTATGCCGCGAAGGCCATCCCGCCCGGAGCACCGCCCGCCGCCGGCATGGCCTCGCCCCACACCCGAGCCCGCAGGGCATCGACCTGCGCGGCGAGGCCGGTACCGGCCGCGCCGAGTTGGGCGATGCCGGTGCGGGCGACCGTGAGCAGGTCCTCGGAGCTCACATCCGCCGCGTGGACCCACCCGGCGCGCGGTGGCGTGATTGCTGCCCATTGGACAAAGACCGAGGCGGGGGGCACGGGGATCACCGGATCGTTCTCGGGATGGCCGAGCACCCAGGCCAGGCGATCGAGGATGGCGCCGACGGGGACCGCATTGTCCGACTCCACCGGGTCGGCCAGGGCGAAGGTGCGCAGACCGAGCACCGTCCCGGCACCGGAGAGCCCGCGACCGGGGAGCATCCCGACATAGGCTGCGAGGACGGGGCCGAGGGCGTGCAGGCGCACGGCCGCCTCGGGATCCGCCTGGCGTGCCAGCGTCAGATAGCTCTGTAGGTCCGACAGCGAGGCGCGGTCGGCGAAGACGTAGGCACCCGCGACCGCGCTGGGCATGCTCACCGCGGCCGCCTGCGGAAGCCGACCGGTCCACCGGCGTGCTCGGCGAGGGCGGCGCGTTCGTCGGCACTGAGCCGACGGGGCGAGGCGGACGCGAAGTCGTAGGCGACCAGCGTGGTCTCGGCGCGGGCATACGTCGTGGTCCCGATGTCATCGGGGTCGCACACGTCATATCCAATGTCGAAGTTTGCGCCGCCAATTGCCTTGGTCCACATGAAGATTCGCACCGGCGCAGGCCGGAAGTCGAGCGGCGCAAGGTATTCGATCTCGTGGCGGGCAACGAGGACGCCGGTCCGAAGCATGTCTTCGCGCTCCCCCAGCCACTCGCGGATCGCGACGACACGCGCATCCTCGAGCAGACGCAGAAATTGCACATTGTTCACGTGCGCGTAGGCGTCCATATCGCTCCAGCGAAGGGGCACGTCGACGTAGTAGTCGCGATCGGTCACCCGTCATCACTACGCCACGTCCGGCATCGGCGCAAGTCACTAGGGTGGAGCGGTGCCCGACACCTCTGCCGAGTCCCTGCTGGAGATCCTCACCCTTCAGGAGGTAGGGACCGCATCGATCGCCACCTCGGGCACCTTCCATCCCGAGTATGCCGGCGAGACCGGCGCCCGCGTCTTCATGGCCCCGAGCCAGCGGATGCCCCAGCGGCGGGTCTTCGGCGGTCAGGTGCTTGCTCAGTGCGTGATGGCCGCGGGGCTGACTGTGCGCGATGCCGCGCCCACGCGCGCGGTGCACAGCCTGCACGGCTACTTCATCCGACCCGGCGACGACACCTTGCCCATCCGGTTCGCGGTCGAGAACCTCCGCGACGGCAACTCCTTCTCCACCCGCCGTGTGCACGCCCTCCAGAACGGACAGGTCATCTTGTCGATGATCTCCTCTTTCCAGGAGCCGGCCGGGGGTCTCGATCACCAGGACCCGATGCCGCACGTGCCCGCGCCGGAGGACGTCGAGCCCTATCGCGAGGAGTTGCGCCGCCGCGCCTACCCCGGCACGGCCCGCGAGACGATCGCCGCCCGGCCTGTGGAGTTGCGGCATGTCGAAGGCAATCTCTACACCCGCTCCATCGAGGACGGCCGAAGCCGGCAGCACGTCTGGATGCGGGCCGCTGCGGGCCTGCCCGACGATGACCTCCTGCACGCCGCGGTGCTCGCCTATGCCTCGGACTATTCGCTTCTGGAGCCGATCCTGCGCCGGCACAACCTCGGGTGGGCTGACCCGCGCCTGCGCGTGGCGAGCCTCGATCACGCGATGTGGTTCCACCGTCCCGTCCGTATGGACGATTGGCTGCTGTATGCCGAGGAGTCACCGTCCGCACAGGGCGGTCGCGGCCTCGGCATCGGCCGGATGTTTCGCCGCGACGGGACCCTGGTCGCGACCGTCGCCCAGGAGGGCATGATGCGCGTCAAGGAGTCCTGAGCGTCGCGGCCATGCCTGTCGCTGCCCTCTTTCCTCACCCGTACCGGGCTTCTGCACCCCGACACTGGTCCGGACCGGTGCAGAAGTGCGCGTCCGGTGTCGACGCGCGCATCCGGTGTCGACGTGCGCATCCGGTGCAGAAGTGCGAACTGAGGTCGTCGTGGGGAAGTGCTGTCCGGGGCGCGTCGCCCGGCACCTCCCGCCGTCCACAGCCCCTGGGACGCGCGCTTGCCTTAGCAGGTTTTGCGAGCGCCCTGGGCCTACCGGCTCGGCGCTGCCAGCGTGTCGGTCATGAACCAGCAGTTCGAACTGCCCACGATCCTGCGGGCCCGCGAGACCCACTGGCGAGACCTGCGCCAGGGCCGTTCGGACGGCAGAGTTGAGCGAGTACGGCGCGGGTTCTACGTCACCGTCAGCCGTGACCGACCGGCCTGGGAAGTCGCCCGTGACCGCGAACTCGCGGCGATCGCTGCCGCGGCTGCAGCCCTAAGTTGCGCCTACGCGTTCAGTCACACCACGGCGGCACGCTTGCTCGGACTCTCGACAGGGCCGTGGGATGGTGTCGTCCACATCACCACCCGCCGCCGCCACGGCTCGACGGCGAGGGCGGGCGTGCAGCGGCACTTCAGTGCCGACCCACCGACCGAGTTCGGCGCGGTCGGAGGACTGACCACGACGATCG
>NZ_DAOQZV010000025.1:0-21741 GCF_035343835.1 Nostocoides sp.
CTCGCCGGCGCCCCGCGTTCCGCGGCGGGCGTTGTCACCGCGGGGTCGGACAGCGCGCACCCCGCCGGCCCGGTGCCTGCCACCCACTGACGTCG
Source organism: Nostocoides sp. (assembly GCF_035343835.1). Classification (NCBI taxonomy): domain Bacteria; kingdom Bacillati; phylum Actinomycetota; class Actinomycetes; order Micrococcales; family Intrasporangiaceae; genus Nostocoides; species Nostocoides sp. The sequence goes on from NZ_DAOQZV010000025.1 coordinate 96, forward strand.
AGAGTGCACAGACGTCACGTCGAACGTGGGCACATTTCCGTTGTCGAGCGTACGCACTTGCCTCATCGAGTGAGCACGCCCTCCCCGTCGAGTGAGCACGCCCTCCGCGTGGAGCCGCTCGACGGGGGCGTGTGATCAGCAGCAGCGCTGGGTGGGGTTGCGCTCCTGGTCGGCGTACTTCTCGCGCCAGAACTCCTTCTTGGTCGGCACGGCGCAGGCGGGACGCGCGCGGCGCAGGTGGGCGACATATCGCTCATAGGCGTCCGCGCCGGTGACGCCGCTCCAGTACCAACGGATCGCCCGAAGCGCGGATCCGGCCCGTCCCCGCGTGGTGTCGGCGCCCGGGCCGCTCGCCCCGGCCGGGGCCTGAGCCGTCATCGGTGCACTCCTTGCGGGCTCGGATCCAGCCCGGCTTCCCGCCACTCGGCGAGCACCTGCTTCTCGGCGTCGGTGGCCACGAAGCTCCGGGGCGCGAAAATCTGGGACGGCACATCCGGTGCCTCAGAAGTTGGCAGACCACCGGCCCGGATCGCCTTTGCGCACATCACGGCGGCGGCGAGCACGACGATGACAACAAGGCTCGCGTAGATGATCGACAGGCTCCCTTGCACGGTGGTGTTGAAGACGACCTTGTCCATATCGGCCATCGATTTCGCCGGCGCGATGACCTGACCGGCATCCCGCGCCGCCACGAACTTGTCGTGGTTGGCGAAGTAGCCGATTGCCGGGTTGTCGCTGAAGATCTTCTGCCAGGACGCGAACAGCGTCACGATCAGGTCCCAGACGAGCGGCAGACCAGGAATCCACGCCCACTTGAGCAGGCCCTGTTTGATCACGATGGTCGTGACTACCGTCAAGGCGATCGCCGCGAGTAGTTGGTTGGCGATGCCGAAGAGCGGGAAGAGCGTGTAGATCCCGCCGAGTGGGTCCTTGACGCCCATCACCAGGATCGAACCCCAGCCGGCGACGACGATCAGCGAGCAGACCCACGCGCCGACTCGCCAGCTCGGGTCCTTGAATTTCGCCATGCCCGGGATATTGCCGATGGCGTCAGAGAACATGAACCGCGCCACCCGCGTGCCGGCATCGACCGTCGTCAGGATGAAGAGCGCCTCGAACATGACCGCGAAGTGGTACCAGAAGGAGCGCAGCGAGTCGCCGCCGAAGGACTTCATCACCTCGGACATGCCGAAGGCCAGCGTCGGCGCGCCTCCGGTGCGGCTGACGATGGAGGCCTCGCCTACGCCCTCGGCCGCGCTCTGCAGCAGCGCCGGGTCGATGGGCGGCAACGCGGCTCCACCGGGACTGACAAGCGCGAGCGAATCGACGTATGCCGCGGCGGTCTCCGGAGTGCCGCCGGTCAGCGCCTTCGGCGCATTCATCGCGAAATAGATGTGTTGGTCGATGCTCACGGCCGCCACCATCGCCATCACGGCGACGAAGGACTCGGTCAGCATCGAGCCATACCCGATCATCCGCGCCTGACTCTCCTTCTCGATCAGCTTCGGCGTGGTGCCCGAAGAGATCAGCGCGTGGAATCCCGACAGCGCCCCGCACGCGATGGTGATGAACAGGAAAGGGAAGAGTGCGCCGGCGAAGGACGGGCCCTTGTCCGAGTGCGCGAACGACGTCACCGCCGGCATCTGCACGACCGGACGGGCGACGAGAATGCCCAAGGCGAGCAGGGCGATCGTGCCGACCTTCATGAAGGTCGAGAGATAGTCGCGGGGGGCAAGGAGCAGCCATACGGGAAGCACCGAGGCGGCGAAGCCGTAGAGGATGAGCGCCCAGGCCAACTGCACCGGCGTCAAGGTGAAGGTGTCCGCCCACGAGCTCTCGGCTACCCAGCGGCCGGCGATGATCGCGATGAGGAGCAGCACCACGCCGATCAGCGACACCTCGTTGACCGCGCCAGGCCTCAGGAAACGCAGATAGACGCCCATGAAGAGCGCGATCGGGATGGTCATGGCGATGGAGAAGACGCCCCAGGGGCTCTCGGCGAGCGCACCGATGACGACGATCCCGAGGACGGCGATCAGGATGAGCATGATCGTCAGCACGCCGATGATGGCCGCCGTCCCGCCGACCAGGCCGAGTTCGTCGCGCGCCATCTGCCCCAGGCTGCGGCCGCGTCGGCGAATCGACATGTGCAGGACCATGTAGTCCTGGACCGCCCCCGCGAAGACGACGCCGATGATGATCCACATCGTCCCGGGCAAATAGCCCATCTGGGCCGCGAGCACCGGGCCGACGAGCGGGCCGGCGCCGGCCACCGCCGCAAAGTGGTGGCCGTAGAGAATGCGCCGGTCGGTCGGCATGAAGTCCTTGCCGTTGGCGAACTCCTCGGCTGGCGTCATCCGGGTGTCGCGCGGCTTGAGCACTTTGTACTCGATCAGTCGCGCGTAGAAGCGGAAGGCAATGACGTAGGTGCACAACGCGGCCAACACGAACCACACCGCGTTCACCGACTCGCCCCGGACGATCGCGATCATCGCCCACGCGATCGCGCCGATTAGACCGATGCCGGCGAAGATCGCCTTCTGTCGGCCGGTGATGACGTCGGGTTCGACGACGGCGACGGGCGGCCGATCCGGGTCGGTCCGTTGGACGTCCACACTGTGAAGCTCCGTGCGCATGCTCCCGCTCCCTTGCGTGAGAGTTCCCCTGTGTCAGCCACCGTAGGACTGCGCACCGACAACCGCGCGTTTTAGCGCGCGCCGCGTTCGCCGGGCGGTCGCCTGGCGACGATGGCCGGTCACTCCCCGTATGCCGGGCGGCGGAGCGCCCCCCGTCCCCCGAGGGGAAGAGCTACTAGGCTGGCCGACATGGCTGACTTCGACGTGGTGGTCCTCGGTGCTGGTCCTGGCGGGTATGTCGCGGCGATCCGCGCGTCGCAACTCGGCCTGAAGGCCGCGGTGGTGGAGAAGAAATACTGGGGCGGTGTGTGCCTCAACGTCGGCTGCATCCCGAGCAAGGCGCTGATCAAGAACGCCGAACTCGCGCATACGCTCAATCACGAGAAGGCGAAATACGGGATCGAGGGCGACGCGACGATGTCCTTCGGCCCCACCCACGCGCGCTCGCGCCAGGTGTCCGCCGGCATCGTCAAGGGCGTCCACTTCCTGATGAAGAAGAACAAGATCACCGAGATCGACGGCTGGGGCACGCTGACCGGTCCGAAGTCGATGACCGTGGCCATGAATGACGGCTCCACCCGCGAGCTCACCTTCGACAGCCTCATCATCGCGGCGGGCGCGGTCACCCGGATGCTGCCCGGTGTCTCGGTGTCGAAGAATGTCGTCACGTATGAGGAGCAGATCCTCGACGAGAACCTCCCCGGCTCGATCATCATCGCCGGATCGGGCGCGATCGGTGTGGAGTTCGCCTATGTCATGAAGAACTTCGGCGTTGATGTCACGATTGTCGAGTTCCTCGACAGGATGGTCCCCACCGAGGACGCCGACGTCTCGAAGGAGCTGCTCAAGCACTACAAGAAACTCGGCGTCAAGGTGCTGCTCGGCACCAAGGTCGAGTCGGTCGAGGACACCGGATCCGGTGTGCGCGTGACGGTTTCGCCCGCGGCGGGTGGTGACCAGCAGGTTCTCGAAGCCGACAAACTGCTCTCCGCGATCGGCTTCGCTCCGCGGACCGAGGGCTACGGACTCGAGGCCGCCGGGGTCAAGCTGACCGACCGGGGCGCCATCGAGATCGACGACTTCATGCGTACCAACGTCCCGGGCGTCTATGCCATCGGCGACTGCACCGCCAAACTGATGCTCGCTCACGTCGCGGAGGCTCAGGGCGTCGTCGCCGCCGAAACGATCGCCGGCGCCGCGACCATGCCGGTGGACTACGCCATGATCCCGCGAGCCACCTACTGCCACCCGCAGATCGGCTCCTTCGGCCTCTCCGAGCAGCAGGCCAAAGACGCCGGCCATGATGTCAAGACCGCCCAATTCCCGTTCTCCGCTAACGGAAAGGCCATGGGCCTCGGTGACGCCGTCGGCTTCGTCAAGATCATCGCCGACGCCCAGCACAACGAGATCCTCGGCGCCGCCATGATCGGCCCCGATGTCACCGAACTGCTGCCCGTCCTGACACTCGCGCAGAAGTGGGACCTGACCGCCGACGAGGTGGCCCGCAATGTCTTCGCCCACCCGACCCTGTCGGAGGCCGTCAAGGAGGCCGTCGAAGGCATCGTCGGGCACATGATCAATCTCTGATTGCCGAATCTGCTCATCAGCTCGCGGGGTCTGCTCGTTCCTCTCAGCTACCGCTCGCTGATCGTCGCTGCGGCGTCGTGGGTGGCCGGCTGAGGCGGGTTGGCTTATCAGCTCGCGGCGGCGTCGTGGGTAGTTGCTTGAGTGACGCGATTTCTCGACGATCGGCGAGGCGGGCACGCGACGAAGGAGCGGACCCGGCGAGCCGATGAGGAGAGAAATCAAAAGATGCAGTTGCCGTCAGGCCTCGCCGGCCAGCCGGGCGCGGGCGTCGTCCAGGGGGCGGCCCAACACCTGATGGAAGTCGACCAGGATCGAGCGGATCTGGGCGCGGACCACCTCGGCCGACAAGGGCGCACCCGGGGCCGGCGCCTGCGTGTCGAGCGCGGTCCGTTCGAGCGCCGCTTCCAGCGCCGGGCTGGGCCGGCCCTCGCGCACCGCACGGGCGAGCAGGTCGGTGGCGTCCGCGAGCTCGATGATCGCCTCGACATAGGTCGCCGGCACGGCCTCGCCGACGTGCACGGCCGTGGCCGAGCGCCGGATCAGCACCCGCGCGTTCCGCATCGCCCGGTCGATGGGCGCGAGCATGGCCCCGAGCTCGCGCACCTCCCGCCGCCGCCCGAAGTGCAGCGGCGAGATCGCCACCACCTCGACGGCGTCGTCGGTCATCCCGCGTAGCACGGCCAGGTCGCTCTCGGTTGCGCGTGCCCGCGTCAGCGCGTCCTCGAGCATCTCCTCATCGCGCGCCGACAGCCCGAGCGCGGTCGCCGTCAGCAGGCTCGACAACGTCTCCAGCAGCGCAGTCGACTTCGCACGCGGCCGGGCGATCATCGACGCCGGCACGAGTCCCGCGAAAACCACGGCCACACACGAGCCGATCAGCGCTTCGAACCAGCGCCCGAAGGCCGTGGAGCTCGTCCCCGACAACAACGCGACGATCAGCCCCTGCACGCCCGCCTGAGTGACCATCAAGGGCCCCGCGCCCAACACGCTCGCCACGCTCATCGCCGTCACGACGATCGCACCCACCTGCCACGGCCCGAGGCCCGCCAGGTGGAAGAAGGACTCTCCGACGAACGCCCCCACGGCCACACCCACGGTGATCTCGATCGCCCGCCGGAAGCGCTGCCCATAGGTCATCCCCAGGCAGATCATCGCCGCGACCGGCGCGAAGAGCGGCACGGCCACCTCGAAGACGTAGTGCGCGATCGAGTAGGCAACCACCGCCGCGAGCCCGCACTGCAGGATGAAGAAGGCTTTCGCGCGCCACAGGCGCGCCTGTTCCCGCGCCTGGCGCCGCGCCAACTGCGTCGACATCTCGAAGGCCCGGCTCCCCGCGGCGACTCCCACCTCGAACCGCTCGCGCGTTCGACGGCCCCACGACCACGTCACTGCACCGATCCTAGGGCGGCGCAGTCCCGCCGGTGTCGCCGTCCACACCGCGAACGGCCAGGTCACGCCGAGTCGTCGGTGCCGTGCGCGAGGATTGCCGTATGACGCCCGAAGAGTTCCGCGCATCGGCTCACCAGCTCATCGACTGGGTCGCCGACCACCGCGCGCGTATCCCCGAGTTGCCGGTCGGGGCGACCGTCGCCCCGGGGCAGATCCGCTCTGCCCTGCCGACCACCGCGCCCGAGAGCCCGGAGCCGCTCGCGGACGTCATCGCCGATCTCGAACGCATCATCGTCCCGGGCGTCACCCAGACCCAGCACCCCGCCTTCTATGGCTGGTTCCCCTCCAATGCCTCGCTGGCCTCCTTGCTCGGCGATATCGCCAGCGGGGGAGTGGCGGCCCTCGGCATCACGTGGGCCTCGGCGCCCGCCCTGACTGAGGTCGAGCAAGTGGTGACCGATTGGCTGCGCGAGCTGTGCGGTCTCGACGCGGCCTGGCGCGGAGCCATCCAGGACACCGCGTCCACGGCGACGCTGGTTGCGATGCTCGCCGCCCGCGAGCGCGCCGGCGAGCACTCCCAGGAATCCGGCGGCCTGCAGTCGGTCGGCCGGCCGCTGGTCGCCTACACCTCACCCCATGCCCACTCGTCGGTGCCCAAGGCCGTGCTGCTCGCCGGTTTCGGCCGCGACAACCTCCGCTTTGTCGACGTCGACCCGGTCACTTATGCCATGCGGCCGGATGCCCTCGCCGCCGCGATGGCCGAGGATGTCGCGGCCGGCAAGCGCCCGGCCGTGGTTGTCGCCGCCGTCGGGACTACGGGCACGTGCGCGATGGATCCGGTCGCCGCCATTGTCGAGGTCGCCCGCACCCACGACGCCTGGGTGCACGTCGACGCGGCGATGGCCGGCTCGGCAATGCTGCTCCCGGAGATGCGCCACCTGTTCGACGGCGTCGAGGGCGCCGACTCGCTCGCCTGGAACCCCCACAAATGGCTCGGCACCATCCTCGACTGCTCGCTGCTCTATGTCCGTGACGTCGACCACCTGATCCGTTGCATGTCGACCACTCCGTCCTATCTGCGCTCGGCCGTCGACGACGAGGTCGTCCAGTACAAGGACTGGGGCATCCCTCTCGGCCGCCGCTTCCGCGCCCTCAAACTCTGGTTCCACCTGCGCCTCGAGGGGGCGGAAGCCATCCGTGCCCGTCTGCGCCGGGATCTCGACAATGCCCGGTGGCTCGCGGAGGCCATTGCGGCCGAGACGGATTGGCGCGTGCTCGCCCCCGTCGACCTGCAGACCGTCTGCGTGCGCCACGAGCCGCCCGGCCTCGACCGGGAGGCTCTGGACCGGCATACGCTGGCTTGGGCCGATGCCGTCAACGCGGGGGGCCGGGCTTTCGTGTCACCGAGCGTCCTGGACGAGCGCTGGATGGTTCGCATCTCCATCGGTGCCGAGGCGACCGAGCGCGCCGATGTCGAAGCGCTCTGGGCGCTGCTTCGCGAGCACGTCGCAGCGTCCCGGGTCGTGCCGACCGCGCCGTGACGTGACTCAGCCCCGGACGAGCGGTCGAGGTGCCGGCGCGTCCCTGGCCCCATGTGCGCGGCAGTTGACCCTAAGGTGACGCGGATGACGGATCTGCTGATCACCGGGGCGCGACTGGTCCCGGTGGCCGGCGTCGCCGCGCCGGAGCACCCGGTGGACGTTCTCGTCAGCGGTGGCCGGGTGGCCGACGTCGGCCCGAAGCTCGCGTCCCGTGGCGTCGCGGACGTCATTGCGGCACAAGGACGTTGGTTGCTGCCCGGGCTGTGGGACGCGCACGTGCACCCGGTCATGTGGGCGCTGGCGCGCGCCCGCATCGACCTTTCCGGGACCACCGATCCCACGGACGTATGCCGTCGGGTCGCCGCCCATCTGTCCGCTCGCCCGGGCGAGCAGCTGGTCCTCGGCTACGGCTACCGTTCGGCGGCCTGGGACCGCCTGCCCACCGTGTTGGAACTCGACGCTGCCACCGGCAGTCGACCGGTCGCCCTGGCCAGTGGCGACGCCCACAACGGCTGGCTCAATAGCGCAGCCCTCGCGCTGATCGGCCAGGCACCTCGCGAGGGCGCTCTCGTCGAGGGCGAGTGGTACGCGGCATACCGGCATCTGGAGGCCATCGCAACGTCCCTCGAGGAACCGGAAGCCGCGCTGGAGGCGGCCCTCGCCGCCGCGGCGGCCCGTGGCGTGGTCGGCATCGTCGATTTCGAGTTCGATTCCGCCTGGCGTACCTGGCCGGCCCGGCTGGAGCGCGGCCGACCGCCGGTCCGAATCCGAGCGGCCGCCTACGCCGACTCGCTCGACGACGTCGCAGCCGCCGGCCTGCGCACGGGAGATCCGCTCGTTGCGGGCGAGGACCTGCTCACCATGGGGCCGCTGAAGGTCATCAGCGACGGCTCGCTCAATACGCTCACGGCGTGGTGCTGCGAGCCCTACGCACCCGACGGGGGCGACGACGGGGGGTGCGGCCGGTCCAATCTCACGGCTGCCGAACTCCGTGAGGTGATGAGCAGGGCCGGCGACATCGGCCTGACCTGCGCGATCCACGCGATCGGCGACCGCGCGGTCGCGACGGCATTGGATGCGTTTAGCGCCACCCGCCAAGGCGGATCGATCGAGCACGCGCAACTTGTCGGCGCCGCCGACTTCGAGCGCCTCGCCGCCCTCGGCCTGACCGCGAGCGTTCAGCCGGTCCACCTGATCGACGACCGGCTGGTGACCGACCGCTACTGGCGCGATCGCGCCGACCGGGTCTATGCCTTCCGTTCGCTGCTCGACGCGGGCGTCGCCCTGGCCTTCGGCTCGGATGCCCCGGTTGCGCCGCTGGACCCGTGGCGCGCGATCGCGGCTGCGGTGTTCCGGGCTGACGCTGCCGACGAGCCATGGCACTCGGAACAGGCCATCACCCCCGCCGAAGCTCTCGCGTCGAGCACCGACGGACAGGGCACCGTCCATATCGGCCAGCCCGCGGACCTGGTTTTGGTGGACGCAGATCCGCTCGCGCTGGGATCGCTCGCCGATCGAAGTGCGACAGCGGACGGATCCCCAGCGGCACAGGCGGACCGCGCCCACCTGCGTGAGCTGCCCGTGTCCTTGACCCTTGTCGGTGGCCGGCGCACGCACGAGGCCCTCACCTGACGAATGGGAACCGTGGGCCTGGGCCACCGGATTTCACGATTTGTCGTCCGACAAATGTTGGACAGGGTAGGTTTCCCGACGGGCTCAGTTCTACCCTACGATTCGAAGCTGAAGAGCGGGGCCTCAGCAGGATTTTCGGGGTCTACCGCGCTCCTCATAGAGCGCGGGTGATGGATAGGGAGGGTTATGACGACGACGTCCGAAACGACTTTGTCGCCATGTCCCGAGTGTGGGGAAGTGGTGCCGCACACGTGCGCCGCCCCGGTCGGGGAGTCACGGATCTATCTGTCCTCGCCCGACATGTCGACCTTGGAGGAGCGGTCAGTTCTGCGCGCCGTTCGTTCGGGATGGATCGCGCCGCTCGGTCCCGAGTTGGATGCCTTCGAAGCGGAACTGGCGGTGCTCTCCGGTCGCAAGTATGCCGTTGGATTGTCTTCCGGGACTGCGGCCTTGCATCTCGGCCTCCTCGCCCTTGGGGTCGGCGAGGGCGATGTCGTCGTCGTCTCGACCTTGACATTTGCCGCGACGGCAAATGCGGTGGTGTATACGGGCGCTAGACCCGTGTTCGTCGATTCCGACGCCTCCGGAAATATGGATCCGGACTTGCTGGAGACCGCGCTGGCGACGCTGACGGACGAAGGGCAGCGGGTGGCGGCTGTCGTCCCGGTCGACCTGATGGGCAAGGTGGCCGACCACGCGCGCATCCGTGAGATCACCGCGCGGCGCGGGATTCCGGTGCTCTCCGACGCCGCCGAGGCTTTCGGTGCCACGCGCGACGGGCGGCCGGCCGCGGCATACGGCGATATGGCCGTGTTGTCCTTCAACGGCAACAAGGTCGTCACCACGTCCGGCGGCGGCGCGTTGCTCACCGATGATGCCGAGCATGCCCAGCGGGTTCGGCACCTGGCCACCCAGGCCCGTGTCCCGATCGCCTACTACGAGCACACCGAGGTCGGCTACAACTATCGGCTGTCCAATGTGCTGGCCGCCCTGGGCCGCGCGCAGCTCGTCCGTCTCCCCCAGTTTTTGGCGAGTCGGCGCGCCCACCGCGAGCAGTATCGCGACCGGTTGGGGCACCAGCCCGGCATCTCGATCTTCGGCGAGCCGTGGGGCGGTCCCAGCGAGGACACCATGGACAACTGCTGGCTGACGACGCTGCTCGTCGATCAGGAGGCGGCAGGTGTAACGAGCGAGGACCTGCGCTTGGCGCTCGACCGGGCCAACATCGAGGCCCGGCCGATGTGGAACCCGATGCATCGACAGCCGGCCTACAAGGGTGAGCGGGCGTTCATCACCGGTGTCAGCGACTGGCTGTTCGCATCGGGGCTCTCGCTTCCGAGCGGGTCGGCCCTGGACGCAAGCGATATCGACCGTGTCTGCACGGTGTTGTTGCGCTCGATCCGGGCCTAGGCGAGGTCATGCTCAGACACCACCAGCGGATAGCCCGGAGCGTCGACGTCGCCGTCAGCGGCCTCGCCCTCCTCGTTTTCGCGCCGGTCATCGCGGTGATCGCTCTCGTCGTCCGCCTGCGGTTGGGCAGCCCCGTCCTGTTCCGCCAGGACCGCGTCGGGCGTGATGAGCAGGTCTTCCGCCTCGTCAAGTTCCGCACCATGCGCGTGCCCGACGCCGATCACATCACCGATGCCGATCGGCTCACCCGCGTCGGGCGCTGGTTGCGCGCCACCAGCCTCGATGAGCTGCCGACGCTGTGGAATGTCTTCCGCGGGGAGATGAGTCTGGTCGGGCCACGGCCGCTGCTCGTGGAGTACCTGCCGCTCTATTCACCCGTCCAGGCCCGCCGCCACGAAGTGCGTCCCGGGATCACCGGACTAGCCCAGATCTCGGGGCGCAATGCTCTGACCTGGGAGGAGAAGTTCGCCTACGACGTGGACTATGTCGACAACCGCACCCACCTGATGGATCTGCGCATCCTCGGCCGGACGATCAGTGCCGTGGTCACGCGCCGCGGCGCCGTCGAGGTATGCCACGGCCCCTTCCGCGGCAGCACGGAGCCAGGTCGCGAACGTGCCGACTGAACCCGTCGTCGTCATCGGTGCGGGTGGGTTCGGTCGCGAGAGTCTCGACATCGTGCAGGACATGATCTCTGCTGGTGCGCCCTGGACCCTCGCCGGTGTCGTCGACGACCGCCCGTCCGCGGACAGTCGCGATCGGTTGGCGCGTCGCGGCATTCCCCTGCTCGGAAATATCGACTCCTGGCTGGCCGACCCGCGAGGCCCACGTCACTACGTCCTCGGGGTTGCCATGCCGCCCGTCAAACGAGCCATCGTCACGCGGCTGGAGGCGGCCGACCGCGAGCTGTGGCCGGTGTCGGCCGTGCACCCGTCGGCCCTCCTCGGCTCCGTCGTGCAGATCGGCGTGGGCGTGGTGGTCTGCGCGCGCGCGGTCATCGGCACCAATGTGCACCTCGAGGCATTCGCGCAGGTCAACGCCAACGCGACGATCGGCCATGATGCGGTGATCGGGGAGCACGCGATGATCGCGCCCGGCGTCATCGTCTCCGGCGGCGTCCGCGTCGGCGCTGGATCGCTACTCGGCGCCGGCGCGACCGTCTTGCAGTACCTCAGCGTCGGCTCGGACGCCGTGGTCGGGGCGGGTGCCGTCGTCACTCGCGATGTGCCCTCCGGCGCGATGGTCACGGGCATACCGGCCCGACCGGTGGCGCGATCGACGGACGCGGTTCAGTCGTCGCCGGTGCCCTGAGCGCGAGACCGCCCCGCGAGCCGCCGATACATCGTCTCCTGCCGCGCCATCGTCACTCGGATGTCGTATCGTCCCGCGGAGTCGCGTGCCGCAGCGCCCATCGCCGACCGCCCCGCGTCGTCGCCGGCGATTGTGACGAAGGCCGCGGCCAGCGCCTGCGCATCCCGGCGTGGGACGAGCAGCCCGTCCACGCCGTCGCGAACCTGCCCCGGTATGCCGCCCACTCTCGTCGCGACCACCGGCAGGCCCGCGGCGAAGGCTTCCATGACGGCCACCGGCAAACCTTCGTGCGCGGACGCGAGGGCGAAGACGTCGGCGGCGGCCATCAGCTCGGGAATGTCGCGCCGGTAGCCAGCGAGCCAGAAGCGATCGCCGAGCCCGAGTTCGGCGTGCCGGGCAGCCATCTCGTCGGCCAGCGGCCCCTGACCGACCGCGACGAATCGCAGCCTGGGGGCACGCGGCAGGGCTAGCTGGGCCGCCCGCATCAGATTGGGATAGTCCTTGTTGGCTCGGAGGTTGGCCACGGTCAGGACGAGCACCTCGTCGTCGGCGACCGCCAATTCGCGGCGTAGTCGTTCGCGGGTCCCGTCGGGGACGACCAATGCCTGAGGATCGATGCCGTGGATCAGCACCTCGTAGCGGCGCCGGTGGGTGGCCCAGGTCGTATCCCGGACCTGCTCGGACACGGCCCAGCGGTGGGCATCCAGCGGACTGGTCAGCGCATTGAGCGCGCGGGTCGGCCGGCGGTGGCTGGTCCACTCGTTGTGTTCCGTCGAGATGAGAACGGGCCGCTGCGCGCGGGGCAGGGTGAGGCTCAGAAGGCGGGCCTCCGAGGCGAGCACGGGCGAATGCGCGTGGACGACGTCGGCCTGGGCCAGGGCAGCGCGCAGGTCGCGCACGCGGTGCGCCGGGAGCAGCTCGGGCACCAGTCCCGCCGCTTCGAAGTCCGCCACCAGGTGCGTCTTGTCCGGGCGGACGAAGATCAGGCGATGCGTGAATCGCGTGCGGTCGGCAACCTGCGCGGACAACAGCAGGAGTTGTTCGGCGCCGCCCGGTCCGAGCCCTTTGACAAGCCAGAGCACCCGGATCGGCCCGTCGCTCACATCGTGCTCCTCACGTATCGGCCCGTCCCCGCTGCCATGGGCCTAGACTCCCGACGATCCTACTGACGCGGCTGGGGGCCCCGATGTCCGAACGTGTGCTCAGCCTGACCTATCGTGCCGCCGGCCCGGCGGACGGGCCCGCTGTCGCCGACCTGCTCCGGACGTCACTGGGCAAGCAGGACGATCCGCACTACGAGGCCTTCTTGGCCTGGAAGCATCAGCAGAACGCTTTCGGTGTCTCGCCCGCCTGGGTCGCTCTCGATGAGGACCGCGTGGTCGGCTACCGGACCTTCTTGCGCTGGCGCTTCGTCGACGACGCGGGGCGCGTGCTGCGGGCCGTGCGAGCCGTGGACACCGCTACCGATCCCGCCTACCGCGGGCAGGGCATCTTCCGGCGGCTGACGATCGAAGCGGTCGCCGACTTGACCCGAAGCGGCGATGCCTTCGTCTTCAACACCCCCAACGATCAGAGCCGTCCGGGCTATCTGAGCATGGGGTGGAGCATCGTTCGCCGAGTGCCCGTCGCCGTCCTGCCCCGTGGCGTGGAGGGCGTGCGCCGGATGCGCTCGGCCCGAGTGCCGGCTCAACTGTGGTCGCAGGACACCGGCGCCGGTCTGCCCGCCGCCGAGGCGCTTCAGGACCCCGACGTCGCCAGGGCCTTGCTGGCGCACGCGCCACGGTCGGGATTACGCACCGACCGCACGCCGGAGTATCTCGCGTGGCGAACCGCCTTCGGTCCGCTTCGCTACCGCGTCCTGCTCGCCGAAGCGGACCCGGCTGCCGGTGGCCTGATCTTTCGGCTGCGGCGGCGCGGCCCGGCCGTGGAAGCGACGATCGTGGAGGCCTTCGTCCCGGATTGGCGCACGGGCGCGGCTTTGACCCGTCGGCTGCTGCGCGAGACCCGTGCGGATTATGCGATCGCCGCCGGAAGCGGTGTCGGACTGGGGATGGTGCCGGCGCCCCGCCTCGGGCCCGTGCTGACCGCTCGGCCCCTGGCCGCGACGCCACCCGCCGCGGACCAGTGGCAACTCGCGCTGGCCGACGTGGAACTCTTCTGACGGACCTCAGGCTCCCACCTGCCGCTGCGCCAGGCTCCGGAACCACGCCACGGTCGCGGCCAACCCCTCGGGCAGGGGGACCGGCCGGACATCGGGGAAGTGCCCCTGGAGCCGGGCGTTGTCCGCCTGGGAGTCCCGTACGTCGCCGGGCCGCTCGGCGACATACTCCACCCGAGGCGTGAAGCCCAGTTCCTGGCCGAGCATCGTGATCATGTCGTTCAGCGAGGTCCGCGTGCCGAAGGCCAGGTTGACAGGGGAGTCGTCGACAACCCGCCCGATCGCGGCGTCGGCGAGGACGCGGGTCACCGAGCCGACGAAGGTGAAGTCCCGTGTCTGAAACCCGTCGCCGTTGACGATCAGGGGGCGATCGTTTAGGGCAGCGTCGATGAAGGTGGGCACGACCGCGGCATACGCATGGCCGGCCGCCTGCAGCGGCCCGTAGACATTGAAGAAGCGGAAGGCCAGGACCGGCAGTCCGTAGCTGCGGCCGAATGCGAGGGTGTAGGCCTCGGCCGCCTGCTTCGCCACGGCATACGGGGAGATCGGGTCCAGGCGCATGCTCTCGCGTTTGGGCAACTCCCGGTTCGCCCCGTAGACCGAGGAGGAGGAGGACAAGATGACGTGACTGCCCGCCACCCGTGCCGCCTGGAGGACATTCAGGGTGCCGGTCGCGATCGCGTGATGCGAGGCCAGCGGATCGGCAAGCGAGCGCGGCACCGACGGCAGGGCCGCAAGGTGGATGATCGAGTCGGCGCCGTCGAAGGCTTCGGCGAGCAAATCCGGATCGAGAATGGTGCCAGCGAATGTGCGCGCCGAGGTGCCGAGGAGATTGTCGGGGGAGCCCGTCGAGTAGTCGTCCACGACAACGATGTCAGTCACTTCCGGGCGGCCCTGAAGATCCCGGACGACATTCGCCCCGATGAATCCTGCCCCGCCGGTCACGACGACCTTCATGTGTTTCCTCCCACCATCCCCGCCAGCCCGGCGAAGGTTATCAAGGGTGACGATTGGTTTCGACACTTTGGTCGGATCAATCACGAATTCGGGGCGAAAGCGTTCTGCGTCATCGCCGCTACGCTTCCGTTGTTGTGACCGTTCTCTTCGTCTGCACGGCCAATATCGCCCGATCGCCGTATGCCGAGCGGCGAGCCCGCTTCCTGCTCGGCGACGCCTCGGCCCCCGACTCTGGACCCCAAGAGGTCAGCAGCGCGGGTGTGCCCGGCGTGCCGGGCCGCTCGATGGACGACCTGCTCGCGGCCGAGTTGCGCACCCGGGGCGGCGACCCCGGCGGGCACGTGAGCCGGTCGGTCACCGTGGACCTGATCGAGCAGGCCGACCTCGTCCTCACCTTTGAATTCACCCAGCACATGCGCCTAATCGATCTCGCACCACACCGCGCGCACTGCATCTTCGGAATCCGCCAGTTCGCCGCCGCTGCAAGCAGAGCCGACGGCGTCGGGGATCTCGCCGATCGCGTCGGGGCGATCGCCGAGCGCACCGCGCCGGACAGCATGTCCGCCGACGTCGCGGATCCGCACCGACGCGGCCGGCGGACCGCGCGCGCCTGCGCGGACGAGATCGACGTCCTGCTCGCAGACATCCTCCCCGTCATCGGGGGCTGACGGCCGCCGGCCCCCGACCGGAGCGAACGACGGGCGGCTACGGTGGTGGTCTCGCTGCGAAGGAGCCGACATGCACACCGACGTTCCCCTGTCCCAGGCGGCCCGGTCCGTGATCACCCAGACCGAGACCTATGCCGCTCACAACTACCATCCGCTGCCCGCCGTCCTCGCGGCCGGCGAGGGTGCCTGGGTCATCGATGTCGACGGGCGGCGATATCTCGACGCGCTCGCCGGCTATTCGGCCCTGAACTTCGGGCACGGTAACCCGCGCCTATTGGCCCGGGCTCACGAGCAACTCGACCGGCTGACATTGACCAGCCGGGGTTTCTACAACGATCAGCTTGGTCCCTTCGCCCAGGATCTGTGCGCCTTGACCGGGAAAGGTGCGGTGCTGCCCATGAACAGCGGCGCCGAAGCCGTCGAGACCGCGTTGAAGGTAGCGCGCAAATGGGGCTACCGCGTCAAAGGCGTGCCCGAGGGGCAGGCGACGATCATCGTGATGGAAGGCAACTTCCACGGCCGCACGACGACCATCGTCAGCTTTTCCGACGACAAGGTCGCCCATGACGACTACGGCCCCTATACGCCCGGTTTCGTGACCGTGCCATTCGGCGATGCGCCGCTCCTGCGCGAGGCCGTCGCCGGTGATTCATCCGTGGTGGCCGTCCTCCTCGAGCCCATCCAGGGTGAGCGCGGGGTGATCATCCCGCCCGATGACTACCTGCGTGAGGTCCGCGAGATCTGTTCCGCCGCAGGGGTGTTGATGATGGCCGACGAGATCCAGTCGGGTCTCGCCCGGACCGGCGAGACCTTCGCCTGCGACCACGAGAAGGTGATCCCGGACGTCTATATCCTCGGCAAGGCGCTCGGTGGCGGGCTCGTCGCCTTGTCGGCGATCGCCGCCGACACCGACATCCTCGACGTCTTCACGCCGGGGTCGCACGGCTCCACCTTCGGTGGCAATCCGTATGCCTGCGCGATCGGCAGGGAAGTTGTGGCCATGCTCGCCACCGGCGAGTACCAAGCAGCCGCCCGCGAACGCGGTGCCCAACTTGCGGCCGGCCTGACCCACCTTGCCGGCCAGGGGATAGCCGAGATGCGGGTGCGGGGGCTGTGGGCCGGCCTGGACATCGAGCCCGGTCTGGGCACCGGACGAGCACTCTCGGCCCACTTGATGAGGCGTGGAGTGCTCGCCAAGGACACTCATGGCTCGACGATCCGGCTTGCTCCGCCCTTGTGCGCCACCTCAGCCGACATCGACGTGCTGGTCGATGCGGTCGCGGGCGCATTGGGCGACCTGCGCCGGCCCTGACGCCCGCGATTCTTGGGCCGGTCTTCACCAGCCGTGTCCAGACGCCGCTGACCCTCCTCGGCGCCGCTCGCCGCCCCGGCCGCGAGCGGCCGCCCATCAGCGTCAGCCGCGAGTGTCAGCCGCGAGAGCGCAAGGTTTCCACGCCGGCCCCGGTGAGGTCGTCGAGGAAGGCCTTGCGCCCCGTCATCGCCATCACGAGGGCAAGAATCGGGCCCTCGACGCGGGCGCCGCTGCCGTGCGACCACGCCGCGTCCGTGGCGTGCAGTGACATATCGGCGATCCGTGACTTGGCCCCGATGAGGGTGTTGGAGTTCTTGTAGAAGTCGGCTACCGCGACCAGGGCACCAGCGTCGTAGTCGTGCTCGATGCTCAGCGGGCGGCGGATGTCCTCGGCGTGGATGATCACCTCACCCAGCCAGCTCGTCTCGGGTCCGGGGGGTGCCGACGTGAGGCCGATCGCGGCCTCGAACCTGCTCAGTGTCTCCTGGGCATCGGCGCCGCGTTCGCGGGCGATACCGGCCTGGACAAAGCGCGAGAAGGAGAAGCGCGCCTTGGCCAACCCGGCGACGAACCCCGGCGGAGTGGTCGTCGCCGTGGCGGTCATATGGGCCAGCGTGTCGCGGATCGTCCAGCCCGCGCACAGGGAGGGCAGGTCCCACGCCGATGTGTCAGGGAGGGTCTTCAGATCCGCAAGCAGCGCCGCGCGCTCGCGGTGGACGATCGGCCACATATCGGTGCTCACGAGAGGTGATTGTGCGGCATCGACCCGGGGACGGACGAACAAGCACGCCAGATCGCGCAGCGACGTGCGCCCCGCGGCTGGGCCGCGGGGCGCACCTGCTCGATCACCCAACTGGGGGTCAGAGGTTGCGGACTGTGTTGAAGACCTGCAACTCCTTGTTGTCGAAGTAGGGGCCGAACATCACGTTCGCCCAGGCCGCGCCGATGCCACCCTTGTTGCTGTTGACGGAGTTGACATAACCCATCCAGCTGCCGTTGACCCAGGTCAGCCACGGACCGCCGCTCGCGCCGCCGGTCATCCGGCAGTTCAGGTAGTTCTGCCCGGCGAACGTCCCACTGCCGTAGTAATAGTCGGTGCCCTGGCAGTAGCGGGCGTCCTCACCGTTGGCGGTGTAGCCAGGCCACCGCCAGTCGGTGATCGGATAGCCGAGCGAGGTGCGGAACTGGTTTGTGGACCCGTTGAACCACGCGCCGTGACCGCCGAGCGCGTTCACGATCGCCACCCCATTGCGGGGGTAGACCACGACGGCGCCCATATCGTCGGCGCTGGTGCCGTAGTTGTAGTAGTTCCACGTCGTGGAGTAGGTCTTGGCGTAGTAGACGCCCTGAGTGGCGCCGTACTGGTAGCCCGGGTAGAACTGCAGGTTGGTGTACCACCGGCGGTTCGTGGCGTCCCAGACGCAGTGGCCGGCCGTGATGAGGGTCGACTTGTTCTCGGCGTTGACGGCGGTTGCGGTGCACCAGGACCAGCTGTAGGCCGGACCGGGGTCGGTGTCGAAGTAGAGCTTGCCGACCTGGCGGTTGGGGTTGGCCGTCGGGCCGAGCGGCCACAAGGCGCCGGCGTTGGTGTCGTAGCGGGCCACGGCCTCCTTGGCCGACAGCCCCTTGGTGCTGCCCCCCGCCGCGGACGGCGCGATCTTGACCTCGGCGCCCCGGCTCGACCGGTCGCTGCCGGCGGGTGACGGGACGTTCTTCGGCATGGCCATCGGCTTGGCGACCTTGATGATGTCCTTGATGTCCATCGTGGCGGCGGTGCCTCGCTCGGCGGCCGACACCGTGTGCACGGGCGACTTTCCGGCGCTCGATCCGGTGGCGAGCGTCCCGGCCTGGGCGGCGTTCGCGCCGAGTGCAGCCAGGGCGGCGAGCCCCGCGGTGGACGCCAGGACGCGGCGTGTCTTGTTCATGATTCCTCCCAAGGTGTCGGCCGGGGCCACCGATCCGGTGTTCGGCCCGCGGGTCGTTCCCGCATGTCCCAACCGAGTGGCCCACCGGCCCGGTGATACGTCTGGATCGGCCCGATTTCCGAGGCAGCGAATCCCGCTGGTAGCCTTGAGCGTTGCCGTTGTATCGGCCGCGGATTCAACAGAGCCCCGGTGGACCAGCCCGGGCGCGCCGCGCACACGCAGAGAAAGAGAGTCGTTCGTATGCCCCTGGCTGCCGACGTCAAGAAGCAGATCATGGCCGAGTACGCCACCACCGAAGGCGACACCGGCTCTCCCGAGGTGCAGATCGCGCTGCTCACCCAGCGCATCAAGGACCTCACCGAGCACGCCCGCACCCACAAGCATGACCACCACTCCCGTCGTGGCCTGTTGCTGCTCGTCGGTCAGCGCCGCCGCCTGCTGCGCTACCTCGAGAGCGTGGACGTCGAGCGCTACCGGTCGCTGATCAAGCGACTCGGCCTGCGCCGTTGAGATTCGAGAAGGGGCGGCCCGCCGTGGGCCGCCCCTTCTCGTATGCCGAGCCATCGGCACCCGCCGGCCACGCGCCATACGTGCGTGATCTGCCGGTACCGCGCCGCCGATAGCGGCGCAAGATAAGGACAACCCGCGCACAACGACGATGCGCGTGGCTGACGTAGATAAAGAAAGTGAGGGCCCATGGAGGGTCCAGAGATCCAGTTCGCCGAGGCCGTCATCGACAACGGCCGCTTCGGCACCCGCACCGTCCGGTTCGAGACCGGTCGCCTCGCCCGTCAGGCGGGCGGCTCGGTCAGCGCCTACCTCGACGGCGAGACCATGCTGCTGGCGACGACGACCGCGAGCGGCACGCCGAAAGACCAGTTCGACTTCTTCCCGCTGACCGTCGATGTCGAGGAGCGCATGTATGCCCTTGGCAAGATCCCGGGCAGCTTCTTCCGCCGCGAGGGACGCCCCTCGACCGAGGCGATCCTGACCTGCCGCCTGATCGACCGGCCGCTGCGCCCGTCCTTCGTCAAGGGCCTGCGCAATGAGGTCCAGGTCGTCATCACCGTGCTCGCTCTGCAGCCGGACCACCAGTACGACGTTGTGGCGATCAATGCCGCGTCCGCCGCCACCCAGATCTCCGGTCTGCCCTTCAGCGGGCCGATCGGCGGCGTGCGCGTCGCCCTGATCGAGGGCCAGTGGGTTGCCTTCCCCAACTTCTCCGACGCCGAGCGGTCGACTTTCGACATGGTCGTCGCCGGCCGCGTCGTCGGTGACGATGTCGCGATCATGATGGTCGAGGCCGAGGCCACGGACGCCACCTGGAATCTCGTCAAGAACGAGGGCAAGCAGGCCCCGACCGAGGAGGTCGTCGCGCAGGGTCTCGAGGCGGCCAAGGCGTTCATCCGCACGCTGTGCGAGGCCCAGGCCGACCTCGCCGCAAAGGCCGCGAAGCCGGTCGAGGAGTTCCCGATCTTCCTCGACTACCAAGACGATGTGTATGCCGCAGTCGAGGCCGCCGCGTCGCGCGAGGGCAAGCTCGCCTCGATCCTTTCGATCGCCGGCAAGCAGGAGCGCGAGGACGCGATCAACGAGCTGAAGTCGGCCATCCACCTTCAGCTGGTCGGCGACGCCGACGGCATCCACGAGGGCGGGACCAAGGGCGAGTTCTTCGGCCGTCAGAAGGAAGTCTCCGCTGCCTACCGCAGCGTGCAGAAGAAGCTCGTGCGCGAGCGCATCCTGCGGGACAAGGTCCGCATCGACGGTCGTGGGCTCGCGGACATCCGCGCCCTGTCGGCCGAGGTCGAGGTGCTCCCGCGCGTCCACGGCTCCGCGCTCTTCGAGCGCGGCGAGACCCAGATCATGGGCGTCACCACGCTGAACATGCTGCGTATGGAGCAGCAGCTGGACACCCTCTCGCCGGTGACCCGCAAGCGCTACATGCACAACTACAACTTCCCGCCCTACAGCACCGGTGAGACCGGCCGCGTCGGGTCGCCGAAGCGCCGCGAGATCGGCCACGGCGCCCTGGCGGAGCGGGCCCTCATGCCGGTGCTGCCGACCCGCGAGGAGTTCCCCTACGCGATCCGCCAGGTCTCCGAGGCGCTCGGGTCCAATGGCTCGACGTCGATGGGCTCGGTCTGTGCCTCCACCCTCTCGCTGCTCAACGCCGGTGTGCCGCTGCGCGCTCCGGTCGCCGGCATCGCGATGGGCCTGGTGTCGGCGGAGGTCGACGGGCAGACGCAGTATGCCGCCCTGACCGACATCCTCGGCGCCGAGGACGCGTTCGGCGACATGGATTTCAAGGTCGCCGGCACCCGCGAGTTCGTTACGGCCATCCAGCTCGACACCAAGCTCGACGGCATCCCGGCCGACGTGCTGGCCGGTGCGCTGACCCAGGCCCGCGACGCCCGTTTCTACATTCTCGATGTCATGAACGAGGCGATCGACGCGCCCGACGAAATGAGCCCCTACGCTCCGCGCGTCATCAGCGTCCAGGTCCCGGTCGACAAGATCGGTGAGGTCATCGGCCCGAAGGGCAAGATGATCAACCAGATCCAGGACGAGACCGGCGCCGACATCTCCATCGAGGACGACGGCACCGTCTACATCGGTGCGACCGACGGTCCCTCGGCCGAGGCGGCTCGGGCGATGGTCAACGCGATCGCCAACCCGCAAATGCCCGAGGTCGGCGAGCGCTTCCTCGGCACCGTCGTGAAGACGACGACCTTCGGGGCGTTCGTCTCGCTGCTGCCGGGCAAGGACGGTCTGCTGCACATCTCCGAGGTGCGCAAGCTCGTCGGCGGCAAGCGGATCGACGCCGTCGAGGATGTCCTCGCGGTGGGCCAGAAGGTCCAGGTCGAGCTGAAGGAGGTCGACCCGCGCGGCAAGCTCTCGCTCGCGGCCGTCCTCCCCGAGGGTGCCGAGGCGCCCGCGGCCGAGCGCTCCGACGGTGAGGAGTCCGCACCGGCCGACGCGCGCCCCGAGCGTGGCGATCGCGGCGAGCGGCACGAAGGCGAGCGCCGGGAGCACTCCCGCAACCGTCGTCGTCGCACCAATGACGGGGAACGCCGCAGCGAGGACTGATCCTCCAGCATCGGCATACGCCTAAGCTCACCG
>NZ_DAOQZV010000026.1:0-21314 GCF_035343835.1 Nostocoides sp.
CCGAGCCTTCGGTGCGCGGTGGGTCGACCGGTCGTCCGGACGGCGGGGTCGGTCGCTGCTGGGCACGGCGCAACCCTACGTCTGGGCCGGAGGTCGACGGCTAGGCCCGCGCAAAGGTCGACGGGCTGCGCCGCCGTCGCCATGTCGAGCAGTGTCGGCGGTCCAAACCGCCGGCCCAGGCACGCATGGCCGGCCTGGGCACGCAGATCGTGGGACCGTACGCGGCCCGCGCAGTGCAGGACGGCACCAGCGTGTCGGGCGACACTCCGCCTACATACTCGGTATACAGTGGTCGCGACGGCCAGACTGACGGCCGACGATGGAGGGGCTATGACGACCACGAGCGAGCCGCTAAGGCTGCGCGAGTCGCAGGAACGCGACCAACAACGGCGCACGCCCGGCGGCTCCCACGACCGGGGGGCCGGCGGGACCCACGGTCGACCTCGGCGCAACCGGGAGCGGCGCCGGGCCATGGCGACGACGGCGATCATCGCCATCCCCCTGGGCGTGATGACCGCGATCGGCGCGACCGTGATCAATGGCTACCACGAGCACACCCAGGCACCGGCGGCCGGCGAGAATACTGCTGCCTCCGCTCCCGCCGACGTGGCCCCCACCGGGGCCGACGCCGAACTGCTCGATCACGCACCGACGGGCAATGACGTCGGCACCGAGGGTCTCGATGCCCAACTGACCCGCGCCATCACCCGGGCCCGCGACGCCGCGGCCAAGGAGGGCGTGACGATCAATATCGTTTCCGGCTACCGCACGGCCGCGACCCAGCAACGGCTCTACGACGCGGCGATCAAGAAGTACGGCTCTGCCGCCGAGGCGAGCAAATGGGTTCTCCCGCCTGGAGATTCGGCGCATGTCGAGGGCAAGGCGGTCGACGTGGGTCCCTATGCCGCCGCGTCGTGGCTGCAGAAGAATGGCGTGCAATTCGGGTTGTGCCGCCGCTATGCCAATGAGTACTGGCACTTCGAGGTGCTCGCTCCGGCCAAGGGCCAGAAATGCCCTGCGCTGGAGGCCAATGCCGCGGTGAACGCGACCCGCTGAGGCGACGCGTCAACCCAGGCGCTCGCCGTCCCCGATGCGCACCCCGCGGGCCCAGTCCGCGGCCGCCATCGGCTTCTTGCCGAGCGGTTGCACCTCGCCGAGCACCACCGGCGACGTCGCCGTGCCGACCTCGACGCGCACCTTGCTCACGCGCAGCTCCCCCGGCTTCAGGGGCCCGTATGCCGTCTGCTCACCGCGCGGAGTCTCGCCCGGCACGAGCGGCAACAGCTTCAGCCGTTCACCCCGGAAGGTGGTCCACGCACCGGGCGCGGGGGTGCAGCCGCGGATCAGTCGGTCGGTCGCAAACGCCGGCCGTTCCCAGTGCACTTCGGCGTCGGCCACCTCGATCTTGGGGGCCAGGGTGATCCCCTCGCCGGGCTGCGGCACCGGTTCCAGCGCACCGGCAGCTATCCCGTCCAGGGTGGCCAGCAGCAGGCCCGCGCCGGCGCTGGCGAGCCGGGCCAGCAGCGCCCCGGAGGTGTCGTCGGGCCGAATCTCTTCGGTCAAGGTCCCATAGACCGGACCGGTGTCCATTCCCGCCTCCAGGCGGAAGGTGCTTGCTCCGGTGATCTCGTCGCCGGCGATGATCGCGTGCTGAACGGGGGCCGCGCCCCGCCACGCGGGCAGCAACGAGAAGTGCAGGTTGACCCACCCGTGCAGCGGAACGGCCAACGCCGCCGGCGGGATGAGGTTGCCATATGCCACCACCGGAGCGATGTCCGGCGCGGCAGCCGCCAGCCGCTCCAGGAACTCGGGGTCGCGGGCGGAGGCGGGCGTCCATACGTCCAGGCCCAACTCCTGGGCTCGCACCTTGACCGGGGACGGGGCGAGCACCCGGCCGCGCCCAGCGCGGGCATCCGGCCTGGTGATGACGGCGACCACCTCGTGCTCGGAAGCGGCGATCGCCGCCAACGCGGGCACCGCGACCTCGGGGGTACCGGCGAAGATCAGGCGCACCGCGCTCACATCCCCAGCCCGAAGGTGCTGTGCGGCGAGACCTTCACCACCGGCTGCTGATCTCCGGTCCAGTCGGCGGCTCGGATAATGCGCATGGCTTCGCGGCGCGTGGCCGGGTCCAGCCGGTCGATGAAGAGGATGCCGTCAAGGTGGTCGGTTTCGTGCTGGATAGCGCGGGAAAGCAACTCGGTCCCGACGATCTCGACGGGCTCGCCGTGCATATTCCAGCCGCGGGCGACGACATCCAGGGCCCGCCGGGTGTCGAAGCGCAACTCGGGGAAGGACAGGCACCCTTCGGGCCCGAACTGCTCATCCGTGCCGAGCCGCAGGTCCGGGTTGATCAGATGCCCGAGCTCACCGTCGACGTGATAGGTGAAGACCCGCAGGCTTACGCCGATCTGCGGGGCAGCCAACCCGGCTCCGGGAGCCTCCAGCATGGTCTCGGTCAGGTCCGCCACCAGCGTGCGCAACTCCTTGTCGAAGTCGACGACCTCGTCGGCGCGGGTGCGGAGCACGGGATCGCCGAAGAGGCGGATGGGATGGACGGGCATCGCGCCAGTGTACGAAGCCGCCCGACGCGAACGAGTAGTGCAGCCCGGACGTCACGCGGATCACCTCGCCGGGATTCCGGAACCGGTGCCTACGCTGCCTACGCTGGCCGTATGCCTGCACCCACGCCTAGCCCGCTTCGTCACCTCTGCGGCGGCGTGCGTGGCTGACAAGGCGCCCTGCGAACTGCGGGACGGGACGCCGGCGTGGATCTTCCCGTTGTTGCCCACCGATCGCGAGCAACTTGCGGCCGAGTTCGAGGAACTCTCACCGGACTCGGTGCGCCGGCGCTTTCTGCGACCCGTTGTGCACCTGACCGAGGAGATGCTGCGGCACCTGGTCGACGACGTCGACGGCATTGATCACGTCGCGCTCGTCCTCGCCGTGGACGTCGACCACGATCTCGTGCCCGTCGCCATCGCCCGGATCGTGCGGTATGCCGATCAGCCCGAGAGCGCCGACCTGGCCGTCACCGTCAAGGACGACTGGCAAGACCTGGGCTGCGCGAGCCTGTTGCTGCGCGAATTGATCGCGCGGCGGCCTGTCGGCGTGACCCGGATCGTCACCGAGGTCCTCATCGACAATCCCGCGTCACTGGCTATGCTGCGCCGGCTCGGGCCTACCCAGAGCCAGCCAGCCGAGGGCGGGGTCTATGACGTGGTCGTCGACCTCAGCGGCAGCGAGCGCCTCTCGGGCGATGCCGACGAGCCCATCGCGCCCTTGTTACGACCGGAGCACCGCGAGCGTCGCCGGCTGCTGCAGACCCGTGACCTGGTCTGCCCGTGGTTCGCCTGAGCTCTGCGGCCGGCCCGGATCAATCCGGGTCGTCGACGTGCATCCGGATCCGGAGCGGCTCGGCCACCTTGCGGGCGCTGCGTTCGGCCCGGATGGCGCGCAACTCGCTACTCAGCCCGGGCGCGGCCTCGGTCGTCGTGCGCAGCAACAACCGGTGGCTGTCCCCACTGGGGAGCGCCAGCGGCCCGAATGCCGTTGCCCCAGAAGCTATCCCGGCCCGCTGAGCGATCTCGGCCAGCGTCTTGCGATCCCCGGTTGCCTCGGCGAAGACCGCCACGGGCGGCAGGCCGAGCTCCGCCCGGGCCGTCAACTCGTTGCGCGCCAACCAGACCGGATCCCACCGGATCAAGGCATCCACCGCCGGCGCGGCCCCGTCCGGCGGTGCACCACACACCACGACGACACCACCGAGGGATCGGCCACGCACCAGTGCGGCCGCGGCGAGCCAGCGTCTCAAGGTCTCGGGCTGGGCATCCAGCGAGGGCCGGTCGAGCAGCGCCCAGGCGTCCAACAGCAGCGCCGCGGCATAGCCACCGTCAGCGACCGGCTCGGCGCCGGGCGTGGCGATCACCAGCGCCGGCCGCCCGGGCACCCGGCTGAGCACAGTGCCGGCCCCCGAGGTCAGCACGGCGAACCCGGGGAAGGCGCGCCCCAATTCTTCCGCCGTGCGCCGAGCGCCGATCACCAGGGAGCGCACCTGGGTGCCCTCGCACACCGGGCACACCCAACCCGGCGCTAGTCGCGAGCACCAGCCGCACGACGGAAACGCCTGCTCGGCATCGAGTTTCAGCGGACCCTGGCAGTTGGGACAGCGCGCCCGCGCCCGGCACGTGCGACAGGCCAGCGACGGCACATAGCCCCGCCGCGGCACCTGGATCAACACCGGCCCACTGGCCAGCGCCTCCTTTGCCGCCCGCCACGCCGGTGTGGGGAGGCGGGCCGACCGGGCGCCCGCGTCGCGCTCCTGCTCGGTGTCACTCTCGCCGGCCACCGTGGCAGCGGGCGCGTGGTCACGGGCATACGCCCGGGTGACGGTGACCGAGCGCACCGCGCCGGACTCTACGAGCGCCTGGCTGCGGACGCTGCGGCCGAACCCACCCAGGATCAGCGCAGCACCTTCGATCGCCGCCCGCCGCCGCGCGACGTCGGCGCTGTGCACATAGGGTGCGCGTGGCTCCTCGTGCAGGTCATCCCCGTCGTCCCAGACGACGATCAGCCCGAGCCGGTCAACGGGTGCGTATGCCGCCGCGCGGGTCCCGATCGCCACCGGCACGTGCCCGCGAAGCACCCGCAGCCACGCGGTGTAGCGCGCCTGTGGGCCTTGATCGGCGGTCAGCCGCACGTGCTGACCGGGACCCAGCACCCGCACCAGCGCCGCGTCGACTCGCTCGACGTCGCGGTGATCGGGCACGACGACGAGGCTCCCGCGGCCACCGAGCAGGGTCAGCCCCACGGCTTCGGCAATCGCCGCCGGCCAGTCCTCTTCCGGCCCGACGGCACCCGGCGCCGCGCACCAGGCCGCGGCGGGCGCATCCCCCTCGATCAGCCGCCGGAGCAGGGCCTGACCTGCCGGGTAGGCCGACCACGCGGCTGGGTCCGTCGAGAGGGTGAAGTCCGGCCCGTCGGGCGCCGCCATCGGTAGGGCACGCTCGGCGCGGGCGTGCCTAGGCGGGATGGCGAGCCGGAGCACATCGCCAACGGTGGCGGCATACGCCTCGGCGAGCTCCTCGGCGAGCCGCAGGATGGCCGGCCGGAGCACCTGCTCCTCGGAAACCACACTGCGGATCGGTGCCAACCGGCCGGCGTGCTCCGCCTGAGCCCGCCTCTCGACGACATAGCCCGGCAGGTCCTGCCCGGCAAAGCGCACCTTGACGCGCACGCCCGGCTGGGCCGCGTCGCTCAGGGCCTCCGGAACGGCATACTCGAAAGGGCGATCCAGGTGTGGCAGACCGGTGTCCACCACCACGAGGGCAACCGGCAGCGAGACCTCGGGTGCCTGGGCACCCGAGGTGGTCGCGTCCGTCATCGTCATGCGTCGAACGCTACCCGCGCGCTCCGACAGCGACGGCCGGACCCGAGCGGGTCAGCCTGCGAGCGCGCGGCGCAGCTCCTCGACGCGGTCGGTGCGCTCCCAGGTGAAGGCGTTCTCGACGCCCTCGGCGCTCGTGCGGCCGAAGTGCCCATAGGCAGCGGTCGGCACATAGATCGGCCGCAGCAGGTCGAGATCGTGGACGATCGCCGCGGGCCGCAGGTCGAAGACCGTGGTGATGGCATTCCGGATCGCGTCGATCGGCGCGTTCTCGGTGCCGAAGGTCTCGACATAGAGGCCGACCGGCTGGGCCTTGCCGATGGCATACGCCACCTGGACCTCGCAGCGGCCGGCCAGGCCGGCAGCGACGACATTCTTGGCGACCCAACGCATGGCATACGCAGCGGAGCGGTCGACCTTCGAGGGGTCCTTGCCCGAGAAGGCGCCGCCACCGTGCCGTGCCATGCCGCCGTAGGTGTCGACGATGATCTTGCGACCGGTCAGGCCCGCGTCGCCCATCGGGCCGCCGATGACGAACTTGCCGGTGGGGTTGATCAGGGTCCGGTAGCCGCTGATGTCCAAGGTGTTGCCGGCCTCGGCGAGTTCGGCGAGCACGGGCGCGATGACCTGCTGCTCGATGTCCGGCGCCAGCAGGTCGTCCAGGGAGATCCCGTCCGCATGCTGCGTCGAGACGACCACGGTGTCCAGCCGCACGGCCTTGTCACCGTCGTATTCGATGGTCACCTGGGTCTTGCCGTCGGGGCGCAGGTAGGCGACCGTGCTGTCCTTGCGGACCGCGGTCAGGCGCTCGGCGAGCCGGTGCGCAAGATAGATCGGCAGGGGCATCAACTCGGCGGTGTCCTGGCAGGCATACCCGAACATCAGGCCCTGGTCGCCGGCGCCCTGCTTGTCCAGCGCGTCGATGGTCCCGGTCCGCGCCTCGTAGGCCGAGTCCACGCCCTGGGCGATATCGGGGCTCTGCTGCCCGATCGAGATCGAGACGCCGCAGGAGCCGCCGTCGAAGCCCTTGGTGGAGCTGTCGTAGCCGATCTGACGGACACGCTCGCGCACCAGGCGCGGGATCTCGACATAGGCCTCGGTGGTGACTTCACCCGCGACGTGCACCAGTCCGGTAGTGACCATCGTCTCGACAGCGACCCGGCTGCCCGGGTCCTGCTCGAGCATGGCGTCGAGGATGGTGTCGGAGATCTGGTCGCAGATCTTGTCCGGGTGGCCTTCGGTGACGGACTCCGAAGTGAACAGACGAGCGGACACGCGCGAAACTCCTCAAAACCGGGAATGGGGTGCACCCTGCGAAGGCACGAACGGCATGGATTCTAATGCTCGCGGCGCCACCGGCCCGCAGGCTGTCCAGAACCGGCGTGGGCGCTAGACCAGCAGGTCGCGGGCGGCGTCGAGGACGGCGTCCGCGATGATCTCTTTGCGTGCGGGGCCAGCGTCGATCGGCGGACCGCCGTCCTGGCGCAGGATGTGCACGGTGTTCTCGTCGCGGCCGAAGGTGACGTCCACCCCGACCTCGTTGACGACCAGCAGGTCGCAGCCCTTGCGGGCCAGCTTCTCGCGGCCGAGTTCGTGCACCGAGCGTCCCGGCTCCCCGGTCTCGGCGGCGAAGCCGACGATCACCGGCGACGTCGCGGCGCCGCGGTCGGCGACCAACCCCGCGAGGATGTCCGGGTTACGCACCAGGGTGATGGTGGGCGCGTCGTTCTCGGTCCCGGGGGCGTGCGTCTTCTTCATCTTGCTCTCGGCATAGACCGCGGGCCGATAGTCGGCCACTGCCGCTGCCATGACGATCACATCCGCCCAGTCGGTATGCCTGCGGATCGCCTCCTGCATCTCCAGCGCGGATCCGACGCGGATCACGTCCACTCCGGGCGCGGCGCTGAGATCGGCATTGGCGCTGATCAGCCGCACCGACGCGCCGCGAGCCGCGGCCCGTGCCGCCAGGGCGTAGCCCTGCTTGCCGGAGCTGCGATTGCCGAGGAAGCGCACAGGGTCCAAGGGCTCGCGCGTCCCGCCGGCCGTGATCAGCACCTGGCGGCCGGCGTAGTCGCCGGGACCTGCTGACTCGGCAGCCCCGCGAACCGGGGCACGGTGCTCGGTGAGCAGGCGCCGGCAGACGGCAAAGATGTCCTCGGGCTCGGGCAGCCGCCCCGGGCCGGTGTCGGCGCCGGTGAGGCGGCCCGCGGCCGGCGGGATGACATGGCAGCCGCGCTGGATCAGCAGGTCGACATTGGCCTGGGTCGCCGGGTGGTCCCACATCTCGGTGTGCATGGCCGGGGCGAAGACCACCGGGCACCGGGCGGTGAGGAGGGTCGCGGTGAGCAGGTCGTCGGCCAGGCCGGCGGCCGCCCGCGCGAGCAGGTCGGCGGTCGCCGGCGCGATGACGACCAGATCGGCCTGCTGGCCTAGGCGCACGTGCGGCACGGCGCTGACATTGGTCCAGACGTCGGTCTGCACCGGCTTGCCCGACAAGGCGGCCCACGTGGGCGCGCCGACGAATTCCAGGGCGGCGCTGGTAGGCACGACCGTTACGTCGTGACCGGATTCGGTGAACAGCCGCAGCAAGAGTGCGGCCTTGTAGGCGGCGATGCCGCCGGAGACGCCGAGGACGACCTTCATTGCTCGCCCGATCGCGTTCAGACCTCGGTGGGCTCGGAGGTCAGCAGACTCTCGTTGATCTCGCGCAGCGCGATCGAGAGCGGCTTCTCGTGCATCTGCGACTCGACGAGCGGGCCGACATACTCCAGCAGGCCTTCCTGGAGCTGGGAGTAGTAGGCGTTGATCTGACGCGCACGCTTGGCGGAGTAGAGCACCAGGGCGTACTTGCTGTCGGCGTGCAGCAGCAGGTCATCGATCGGCGGGCTCGTGATGCCGATGGGGTTGGGCAGGGTTCCAGACACGTAGGCAGCCTCGATGTGCGAAGGGTTTCGGGGGTTATCCCATCAATGATACGAGTTCCTCGGCGGCGCGCTGGACATCGTCGTTGACGATGCGCACGTCGAACTCGTCCGCTGCCGCAAGTTCGACGCGCGCGGTGGCCAGCCTGGTCTCGCGCTCGTCCCGACTCTCGGTGCCTCGGCCGATCAGGCGGCGCACGAGTTCGTCCCAACTGGGCGGGTCGAGGAAGACGAAGAGCGCCTCGGGCATCGATTCGCGCACCTGGCGCGCGCCCTGTAGGTCGATTTCCAGCAGCGGGGAGAGCCCTGCGGCGATGGCCTCGATCACCGGGCCGCGCGGCGTGCCGTACTTGGCCCGGCCGTGGACGACGGCCCATTCGAGTAGGTCGCCGTCGGCACGCATCCGTTCGAAGGTCGCGTCATCGATGAACCGATAGTGGATGCCGTCGACCTCGGTGGGCCTCGGCGGCCGTGTCGTCACGGACACCGAGAGCCACACCTTGGGGAAGTGCTCCCGGACGTATGCCGAAACGCTCCCCTTCCCGACCGCGGTCGGGCCGGCGAGAACTGTCAACCGACCCGCAGCCATACAACCGAGGTTACTTGGCGGGAAAGCGCTCGAGGAGCGCGGCGGCCTGGTTGGCGCCGAGCCCGCGCACCCGACGGCTCGGCGAGATGCCGAGTTCGTCCATGATCGCCGCGGCCCGGATCTTGCCGACGCCCGGCATCGACTCAAGGAGAGCGGAGACGCGCATCTTGCCGATGACGTCATTGGTCTTGCCTTCGTCGATCACCGAAGCGATCGACCCGCTGGCGTGTTTCAACCGGTTCTTGACCGCGGCCCGCTCCTGACGGGCGATGGCAGCCTTCTCGAGAGCGGCGGCGCGCTGCTCGGGTGTGAGCGGGGGGAGTGCCACGCTCATACTCCTCTCAATCATGGAAAGACCCCCCGACGGTGGAGGGCCTCCCGGCGCCTTGGCGGGCGCCAGTGAGCGCATCCTAGTGAAGAGTTCGCCGTGCCGCCTCCCGAAGGGAAGCCACCTGCGGACCGGCGGCCAGAATCTCTCGGCTCGAGGCCGCGAGCACATTGGGCAAGGCGGCGCCGAAGACCTCTCGGGCCTCCTCAAGGCCGGCGCCCTGAGCTCCGAAACCGGGCGCCAGAATCGGCGCATTCGCTGCCGCCAGATCGATGCCCAGGTCGCGCGGCGCGCTGCCCACGGTCGCCCCGACGACCAGGCCGACACTGCCGAGTATGCCGTTCTCCCCTGCCCCCGCGTTCGCCGCGGCGGCTCCGGAAACCATTGCGGCAGCGACACTTTCGCCCCCGATACGGGCGTGCTGGACGCTTGCGCCCTCGGGGTTGGAGGTCAGGGCGAGCACGAAGAGGCCGCGTCCGGTGGTGGCGGCCAGCTCGAGGGCCGGCCCCAGGGAGCCAAAGCCGAGATAGGGGCTGACCGTGATCGCGTCGGCGGCGAGCGGCGCATCGTCACGCAGATAGGCCCGGGCATACCCGGCCATCGTCGAGCCGATGTCGCCGCGCTTGACGTCGAGAATCGTCAAGGTGCCCGCGACACGGAAGGCCGCCAGGGTGGCCTCGAGCGCAGCGATCCCGTCGCTGCCATATTCCTCGAAGAAGGCCGACTGGGGCTTGACCACGGCCACCTGCCCGGCGAAGGCATCGACGCAGATTTCGCTGAACCGCCGAACGCCCGCCGCCGAGACCGGCAGCCCCCAGTCGGTCAGGATCTGTGGGTGCGGGTCGAGGCCGACGCATAGCGGCCCGTAGGTGTCCATGGCCGTGCGCAGGCGCGCGCCGAAGGTGCTCATCGGGTCTCCTTTGTCAGATGGGGTGGGCGGCACCGACGAGGTCGGCATAGCGGGCGCCGCGGTCGGCGACGAGCCCGGCGAGTTCGCCGAGGACCCGCACCGGGGCGAGCGGGTCGTTGAAGGTGGCCGTGCCGACCTGGATGGCACTCGCGCCGGCCAGCGTCAACTCCAGGGCGTCCCGACCGGAGCGTACTCCCCCGACCCCGACGATCGGTGCGGACGGGATGCGACCCGCTCGCATGGCGGCATGGGTCTGCCAGATGGCCCGGACCGCGACCGGCCGGACGGCCGGGCCCGAAAGGCCACCGGTCGTGCCGAACAGGTGCGGGCGCTGCCGGTCGATGTCGATGGCGATGCCGAGCAGCGTGTTGATCATCGTCAGCCCGTCGGCACCTCCCGCGAGTGCTGCTTCGGCGATGCCCACGATGTCGGTGACATCCGGAGTCAGCTTGGCCAGCAACGGAATTCCCCGTGGGACAACCTCACGGACCAGCCGCAGCACGGTGGCCGAGGACTCGGGATCGCAGGCATACACCAAGCCTCGGCGCGCGACATTGGGGCAGGAGATGTTGACCTCGATCGCCGCGACCGCGCCGAAGGCCGGCGCGGCCACGAGCCGCTCGGCGACGCGCGCGAACTCCTCGCTGCTTTCGCCGGCGATCGACACGATCACCCGGGCGCCGACCGATTGCAACCAGAGCAGGTCGGTGGTCACGAAGGCCTCGATACCCGGACCCTGGAGGCCGATCGAGTTGAGCATGCCGCTGGGCGTCTCCGCCATCCGCGGCGTCCCGCGACCGGATTGGGGTTCGGCCTTGACGGACTTGGTCACGAAGGCACCGAGCTCGGCGATGTCGAAGAAGCGGTGCAACTCCTTGCCGTTCGCGGCGCAGCCCGACGCCGTCATCAGCGGGTTGGGCAAGGTCACGCCGCCCAGATCGGTCGTCAGGTCGACGGTGGTCAGATCCTCGGTCATGGCGTCACCGCCGGCGCCCCGAGGCAGTCGGCGGGCACGGCGACCCGCCCGTCCGCGATGACGTCCCACCGCACGGCCGTGCCGGTGAAGACCGGCCCGTCGAGGCAGGACCGGCTCATCCGAGTGATGCCGTCGTCGCCGGTGATCGGCAGAACACACGTCATACAGACGCCGACCCCGCAGGCCATGGCCTCCTCGACGGCGACCTGCGCCTGCGCCCCGTGCGCCTCGGCGATCTCGGTAACCGCGCGCAGCATTCCCATCGGCCCGCAGGCGTAGACGACCTCGGCGTGAGTGCGGGTCAGCAACTCCGGCAGCGGCTGGGTGACGAGGCCGGTCGCGCCCGCCGACCCGTCATCGGTCATCACCACCATCTCGTCCACCGAATCGGCTCCCGATCGGGCGCCAAAGAGCCGCCGCTCAGTCGCCGCGCCCAGGATGAGGTGAGTCGAACAGCCTTGGGCCCGAAGGCTTTCGGCCAGCCAGAAGAGCGGCGCGGAACCGTAGCCGCCCCCGACGAGGATGCACGGCCGAGGCGCGGAGGGCGAGGTGAAGCCGCGGCCGAGCGGCCCGACGACACTGACCTCGTCCCCGGCGCGCAACCGGGTGATCCACCGAGTCCCCGGCCCGGCGTCGGCGACGACGATCTCGACCGTGCCCGCATCGGCCGAGACCCGGTGGATCGAGAAGGACCGGCGCAGCAGCAGGGCCGAGTCCGCGCCGTCGATCGCCAGGGCGACGAACTGCCCCGGCGTGGCAAGCACGGCGATCTCGGGTGCGACCAGCGTCAGCCGTCGGTAGTCGCCGGCCGGCTCACTGGCGCGGACGGCGGCATCGACGCGGGTGACCCGGTCCCGCACCGGCGTCGCCGTCACTGCTCGCCCCGCCGGCCGTAGAGGTCGAGATCGCGAGCGTGTTCCTGCAAGCTCTTGACGCGCAACTCGTGGTGGATCGCCGACTCGATGCCCTGCACGGCCGCACCGAGTTGCTGCACGGTCGTGATGATCGGCTTGTCCATGGCCGTGATGGCCTGACGGATCTTGTAGCCGTCCTCGCGGGCGTTCTGCCCGGAGGGGGTGTTGACCACCATGTCGATCGTGCCGGCGTTGATCTGCTCGACGATGCTGGTCTCCCCCGGCCCGCGTTCGCTGACCTTGCGCACCACCTCGGCCTCGACTCCATTGCGCCGCAAGACATCTGCGGTCCCGACGGTGGCGACGATGGTGAAGCCCAGATCGCGCAGCCGCATGATCGGGAAGATCATCGCCCGCTTGTCGCGATTGGCCATCGAGACGAAGATCCGGCCTCTCGTCGGCAACTCGCACATCGCGCCGGTCTGGCTCTTGGCGAAGGCTGCCCCGAAGTCGATGTCGATCCCCATCACCTCGCCGGTGGAGCGCATCTCGGGCCCGAGAAGGGCGTCAACCACGGTGCCGTCGGCCGTGCGGAAGCGCTTGAAGGGCAGCACGGCCTCCTTGACCGACAGGTGCGCGTGCGTGGGCAGATCACCCCCGTCGCCGGTGGGCGGCAGCAGGCCCTCCTCGCGCAGCTGGGCGATCGAGGCGCCGAGCATGACCCGGGCCGCCGCCTTGGCCAGCGGCACGCCGGTCGCCTTGGCGACGAAGGGCACGGTGCGCGAGGCCCGCGGGTTCGCTTCCAGCACATAGAGGACGTCGTGGGCCAGCGCGAACTGGACGTTCATCAGGCCACGGACGCCGATCCCTTGCGCCAGAGCAAGGGTCGAGCGACGCACCCGCGCCAGCTCCTCGCGGCCCAGGGTGGCCGGCGGCAGGGTGCAGGCCGAGTCGCCGGAGTGCACGCCGGCCTCCTCGATGTGCTCCATGATGCCGCCGACATACATCTCGTCGCCGTCGAAGAGAACATCGACGTCGATCTCGATGGCGTCATCGAGGAAGCGGTCGACGAGGATCGGGTGCTCGGACGAGGCCTTCGCCGCCCGCGTGATGTATTCGGCCAGGGTGGCATCGTCGTAGACGATCTCCATCCCCCGGCCACCGAGCACGTAGGACGGCCGCACCAGCACCGGGTACCCGATCTCCGCAGCCACCGAGATCGCCTCGGCCGCCGAGTAGGCCGTGCCGTGCTTAGGCGCCGGAAGGGCCGCCGCCGCGAGGACCCGCCCGAAGGCGCCGCGGTCTTCGGCGAGGTGGATGGCGTCCGGCGAGGTCCCGACGATGGGCACGCCCTCGTCCATCAGGGCCCGCGCCAGCCCCAGGGGTGTCTGCCCCCCGAGCTGGACGATGACACCCGCCACGGGACCGGCTTGCCGCTCGGCGTGCACGACCTCGAGGACGTCCTCCAGGGTCAGCGGCTCGAAGTAGAGCCGCGAACTGGTGTCGTAGTCGGTCGAGACGGTCTCGGGATTGCAGTTCACCATGATGGTGTCGTAGCCGGCGTCGCGCAGGGCGAAACTCGCGTGCACGCAGGAGTAGTCGAACTCGACACCCTGCCCGATCCGGTTCGGCCCGGAACCGAGGATGATGACGGCCGGCCGCTCGCGCGGCGCCACCTCCGTCTCCTCGTCATAGGTCGAATAGTGATAGGGGGTCAGCGCCGCGAACTCGGCCGCGCACGTGTCGACCGTCTTGTAGACCGGACGCACCCCGAGGGCCTGCCGCACGCCGCGCAGGACGGGCTCGGGCATACCGCGCAGCTGGGCAATCTGCTTGTCGGAGAAGCCGTGGCGCTTGGCGAGCCGCAGCAGGTCAGGATCGAGTCGCTCGGCCGCGAGCACTTCTTGCGCGAGGTCGTTGATCAAGGCGATCTGGTCGAGGAACCACGGGTCGATCCCCGTGATCTCGTGGACCCGCTCGACGCTCGTCCCGGCGCGCAGGGCTTGCTGGACCGCGATGATGCGCCCGTCGGTGGGGATCGCGATGCCCGCGAGGAGCGCATCCAGGTCGTCACCGGTCGGAGGCTGCCCCGTCCAATGGAAGGTCGAGTCGGCCTTCTCCATCGAGCGGAGCGCCTTCTGCAGCGCCTCGGTGAAGTTGCGCCCGAGCGCCATCGCCTCACCGACCGACTTCATCGTGGTGGTCAGCGTCGGGTCGGCCGAGGGGAACTTCTCGAAGGCGAAGCGCGGCACCTTGACAACGATGTAGTCGAGGCTGGGCTCGAAGCTCGCCGGGGTCTCCTGGGTGATGTCATTGCGGACGTCGTCCAGGGTGTAGCCGATGGCGACCTTCGCAGCGATCTTGGCGATCGGGAAGCCGGTGGCCTTGGATGCCAGTGCGCTGGAACGAGAGACGCGCGGGTTCATCTCGATGACGATGATTCGGCCGTTCTCGGGGTTGACGGCGAACTGGATATTGCAGCCGCCGGTGTCGACTCCGACCTCGCGGATGACGGCGATGCCGATGTCACGCAGTCGTTGGTACTCCCGGTCGGTCAGGGTCAGCGCCGGCGCAACGGTGATCGAGTCGCCCGTATGCACGCCCATCGGGTCGAGATTCTCGATGGAGCAGACGACGACGACGTTGTCGGCGACGTCGCGCATGATCTCGAGCTCGTATTCCTTCCAGCCGAGGATCGACTCCTCCAGGAGCACCTCGGTAACCGGGGAGTACTGCAGACCCGCGCCGGCGATCCGGCGTAGCTCGTCCTCGTCATACGCGAAGCCGCTGCCGAGCCCGCCCATCGTGAAGGAAGGCCGCACCACGACGGGGTAGCTGAGTTTCGTTGCGGCGGCGAGACATTCGTCCATGGTGTGGCAGATGATCGACCGTGCGGACTCGGCGCCGCAGCGCTCGACGACGCCCTTGAACTTCTCGCGGTCCTCGCCGAGCTGGATGGCCTCGACGTTGGCACCGATGAGCGGGCAGCCGTACTTCTCGAGGATCCCCTGCTCGTGCAGCGCCATGGCCGCGTTCAGTGCCGTCTGGCCACCCAGCGTCGCGAGCACCGCGTCCGGGCGCTCCTTGGCGATGATCTTCTCGATGACCTCGGGCGTGATCGGCTCGACATAGGTCGCGTCGGCGAACTCCGGGTCGGTCATGATCGTCGCCGGGTTGGAGTTGACCAGGACGACCCGGATGCCCTCCTCGCGCAGCACCCGGCAGGCCTGGGTCCCCGAGTAGTCGAACTCGCACGCCTGGCCGATCACAATCGGCCCGGAGCCGATGACGAGGACCGAGGTGATGTCGTCGCGCCTAGGCACCCTACTTCACCCCTTCCAACAGGGCCGCGAACCGGTCGAAGAGATAGTCGGCATCGTGTGGACCGGCCGCGGCCTCCGGGTGGTACTGCACCGAAAAGGCTGGCAGGTCAAGGCATTCCAGACCTTCCACGACATCGTCGTTGAGGCAGACGTGACTGACCCGCACCCGGCCGTATGCCGTGTCCGCCGGCGCGGGAACCGGGTCACCGAGGGGCGCATCGACGGCGAAACCGTGGTTGTGGGCGGTCACCTCGACCTTGCCGGTCGCGATGTCCTGCACCGGCTGGTTGATGCCGCGATGGCCATATCTCAGCTTGTAGGTGCCGAAGCCGAGAGCCCGCCCGAGGATCTGGTTGCCGAAGCAGATGCCGAAGAACGGCAGCCGTGCGGCCAGCACCGCGCGCAGCACGCCGACCTCGTGATCGGCGGTGGCCGGGTCGCCCGGGCCATTGGAGAAGAAGACCCCGTCCGGTGCGACCGCCGCGATGTCGGCGAAGGTCGCGGTTGCCGGCAACACGTGCACCTCGATGCCACGGCGCGCCAACAACTGCGGGGTCATCGCCTTGATGCCCAGGTCGAGCGCAGCCACCGTGAAGCGCTTTTCACCCTGTGCCGCAACTACATACGCCTCCTTGGTGCTCACCTCGGGGGCCAGCTGGCTACCCGACATCGCGGGCGCCTCGGTCACCCGCTGCAGCAGGCTCGCCGGCGTGGCGGCGGCGTCCGGGCCGCTGAAGATGCCCACCCGCATCGCGCCACGCTCACGCAGATGCCGGGTCAGGGCGCGCGTGTCGATGCCGCTGATCCCGACGACCCCCTGCGCGGCCAACTGCTCGTCGAGTGAACCGCGCGAGCGCCAGTTCGACGGCCGGAGGGCAGGATCGCGCACAACGAAGCCGCTGACCCAGATGCGCTGGGACTCGGCGTCCTCGTCGTTCCAGCCGGTATTGCCGATGTGGGGCGCCGTCATGACGACAACCTGGCGGTGGTAGCTGGGGTCGGTCAGGGTCTCTTGATAGCCGGTCATCCCGGTGTTGAAGACGGCCTCGCCGACGGTCGTGCCGCGGGCGCCGAAGGCCTGCCCGGTGAAGCGGCGCCCGTCCTCGAGAACGAGAACAGCGGTGTCGTTCGCTGAAGTGGTGACGCTCACTGGTCGTGAACCTTCCCGTCGAGGGCGGTGATCCGGCCGCGCAGGATGGTCGCATGGACCGCGCCGGTGAAGCTCATCCCGTGCCAAGGATTGTTGCGGGACAACGAGTTCGAGACCGCCGCATCGACGGTGACGGCACGCTCCGGGTCGATCACCACGAGATTGGCCTGGTTACCGACGGCTATCGAGCGGCCGTGCTCGGTCAGCCCGGCGATGCGGGCCGGATCGATCGACATCCGGCGCACGAGATCGCTCATCGTCATCCGGCCCGACCGGACCATCAGGTCATGGACGACGGCGAACGCGGTCTCTAGGCCGAGCATCCCGAAGGCCGCCGCCTCGAACGCGTGCTCCTTGTCGTGCCGGGCGTGCGGGGCGTGGTCCGTGGCGACCGCGTCGATGGTCCCGTCGGCCAGCGCCTCGCGCAGCGCCTCCTGGTCCTCACGCGGGCGCAGCGGCGGGTTGACTTTGAAGACCGGATCGTAGCCGCGCACCAACTCAGTGCCGAGAGCCAGGTGGTGCGGAGTGACCTCCGCGGTGACGGCAATGCCGTGGTTCTTGGCCCACCGGATGACCTCGACCGATTCCGCTGTGGAGACGTGCGCCACATGGACTCGCGAGCCCGTATGCCGGGCCAGTTGCACATCGCGCGCGACAATCGCGGACTCGGCCACCGCCGGCCAGCCGGGCAGGCCCAGTCGCCCCGAGATCTCGCCCTCGTGGCAGCACGCGCTCGCCCCGGCGAGGTTCGCGTCCTGGGCGTGTTGGGAGATCACCCCGCCAAAGGGCTTGAGGTATTCCAGCGCCCGCCGCATCACGCGGGCGTCCTGGACACAGCGCCCGTCATCGGAGAAGAAGCGCACTCGAGCGCGGGAGCGGGCCATCAGGCCCAGCTCGGCAAGCTCTTCTCCCGCAAGACCTTTGGTGACGGCGCCGACGGGCTGGACGTCGGCAAGGCCGACCGTCCGCCCGCGGTCGAGGAGGAGTTCGGCGGCCTCTGCGGTGTCGGTCGCTGGGGAGGTGTTGGCCATCGCCAGGATCGCGGTGAAGCCGCCGGCGGCCGCTGCTGCCGAGCCACTGGCGATCGTCTCGGCGTCCTCGCGTCCCGGTTCTCGCAGATGGGTATGCAGGTCCACGAAGCCCGGCAGCAGTGCGAGTCCGTCGGCGGCCAAGCACGTCACCCCGTCGGGCGCGTCCGCGATCCGACCGATCTCGGCGATCCGACCGTCCCGGATCAGGACATCCGCCGTCTCGCCCGGGCGCGGTTCGCCCGCGTCGCCGGCCGCACGGGTGACGTGGAGCCTGGCCCCGGTGATCAGCAGGTCACTCATGCGGCAGTCTCCTCGCCGGCGAGCAGGTGATAGAGCACGGCCATCCGCACCGCCAAGCCGCCCGAGACCTGGTCGAGGATGATCGACGCCCCCGACTCGGCGGCATCCGCGCTGATCTCCAGGCCGCGGTTCATCGGTCCGGGGTGCATCACGACCGCCTCGGGTTTGCGGTCGAGCAGCCGGGCGAGACGGGGGCGCGTCAGCCCGTAGCCGACGGTGTACTCGCGTGCGGTCGGGAAGTAGCCGCCGCTCATCCGCTCGTGCTGGACGCGCAGCATCATGACGGCATCCGGCGTGTCGTCGTCGAGCACCTCGTCCAGATCCCACGAGGTCGCGAAGCCGTCGCGGTCGGCCCAGTCCCTCATGCCGGCGGGCATGAGGGTCGGCGGCGCGACCACGGTCACCCGCGCGCCCAGGCTGGCCAAGGTGATGACATTGCTGCGGAAGACGCGACTGTGGGTCAGATCGCCGACGATCGCTACGTGCCTACCGTCCAGCTGACCGACGCGGGAGCGGAGGGTGTAGGCGTCCAGCAGGGCCTGCGTCGGGTGCTCATGCGTGCCGTCACCGGCATTGATGACGCTCGCATCGACCCACCCGGCCACCTGCTGGCAGGCGCCGCTCTGGTTGTGCCGGATGACGAGTGCGTCGACAGCCATCGCGTTGATGGTCTGGACGCTGTCGCGCAGCGACTCCCCCTTGGACGTCGAGGACCCTTTGGCCGAGAGGTTGATGGTGTCCGCCGACATCCACTTGCCGGCGATCTCGAAGCTACTGCGGGTGCGGGTGGAGTCCTCGAAGAAGAAGTTAATGATCGTGCGTCCGCGCAGGGTCGGCAGCTTCTTGACCTCACGGCGCTGGACGTCGTGCATCGACGCGGCTGTGGCCAAGATGGCCTCGACGTCCGTGCGGGTCAGATCCGCCGAGGACAGCAGGTGCTTGGTCATGCCGGGTCCCCCAATACCGTTGCGCCGGAAGCGATCCGGACGATGTCCTCGCCTCCGTCGAAGCCGGCCAAGCGGACCTGCACCTTCTCCTGATGCGAGGTCGGGAGGTTCTTGCCCACATGATCGGCGCGGATCGGCAACTCCCGGTGGCCGCGGTCCACCAACACAGCCAGCCGGACCGCGCGCGGCCGGCCGAGATCGGCGAGCGCGTCCAGCGCCGCCCGGATGGTGCGGCCGGAGTAGAGGACATCGTCGACGAGCACGACGACCTTGCCGTCGATCCCCCCGGCCGGTATGACCGTGCGCATGGGCGCCCGCGTCGGTTGCCGGCGCAGGTCGTCGCGGTGCATGGTGATGTCGAGGTCGCCGACCGGGATCGGGCCGCACTCCTCGACCTCGGCGATCATCGCGGCGAGACGGCTAGCCAATTCCACGCCGCGGCTCGGGATGCCGAGCAGGACCAGGTCGGTGGCGCCCTTGTTGTGTTCGAGGATCTCGTGCGCGATGCGTCGCAAGCACCGAGAGATCTCGGGAGCGGAAAGCACCGTGCGCCCGTCGGGGTCGATCGGGTGGCCCGCGGGAACCGTCATGTCGGCGCGCGTCATACGCGTGCGACCTCCTTCCCTGCCTCGCCGGACAGGTCGTTAAAGGATGTCTACCGAGGGGACACTCTACGACGCTCGGCGTCCTGGGTCGCACGGGGTCCACGGCCTGGCGGATGAGTAGTCCTGCGGATGCCACTGTTGGTGGGGCTTGCCTAGGGTCCACAGCAGGCCGCATGGAGGCGGCCTCGTCCGGCAGGGGAAAGGTGACATGGCGATGGCACGAGCACGGATGGTGGCCGCGGGAGCGCTGACTCTCGCGTTGAGCGGCACCGCGATCGGGATGGCGTCGGTGGCAGCGGGCAGCGCCGCCCCGCGCGCCGCCACGACCGAGTCAGGAGAACTGACGCCCGTCGAGGAGGCCCGCCTTAATGCGGGTAGGCAGCTCGCCCGGCCAGGGACGGGTGCAACCGGTGCGAACCCGGTGATCAGCTATCTGCCGGACCTCCACGGCGTGGACATGATGTCCTGGCGGCGCGTGCTCACTGAGCGCAGCCAGGGCCGCGCCGCGCCGTCGGCCGCGGTCCAGGCGGCGGCCTCGCCGGGCGGCCGGTTGAGCCCGGTACTCACCTATCGCGAGAAGGAGCCGGCCGGTGTCGGCGGGCGCAATGACACCACGTGGACCGGTGAGCGGGTCACGCCCTTCGGCACGGCGGCTGGGGCACGCAACCGGATGGTCGTCACAGGCGCTTTGGCCGACCTCTCGCCCACCGCCCGCCAACTGACGCCGTCGGCGGAGGACGACGGGGCGATCCCCTTGGCTCGCCAGACCGGGATCGCCGGCAATGGCCGGATCACGGTCACGGGCACGATCGGCGACGGACCGCACGGCACCCGCGGCGACAAGAGCGGCGACTTCGACTGGTATGCCGTTACCGCAAAGCCGGGCGAGACCATTCGCGCGGAACTGAGCGGAGCGGATGAGTACGCGACCACCATGATCGCCGACGCGACGGGCACGCTGTTGGCACTCGGCTGGCAGGTGCCGGGCGGCGGGGACGCGCAGGCGGCGACCTACTACACGACAACGGGCGGGACCTTTTATGTGCAAGTGACGCTCGGATCCATGTGGCAGAAGGACTCCTTCGACTCCGGATCCGGGACCGGTCAAGGCCCCACCACGCGATATTCGCTGAACCTCGGTTCCTGGCGCAGCGACCGTGACGCGGTGGTCGTGCACTTGCGCAAGGGAGATGTGCTCGGCGCGTCCGTTGCCGGGCAGGCGAAGCGGGTCTCCGTGCAGAGGTGGGACGCGCAGTACGTCACGGGCGCCACCGACGCCGACCTCTCCTTCATCTATCCCGAGGCCAGCCCGCTGCCGGGCGGCGGCAACGCCACTGTCGCCTATGTCGCCGAGGCCGATGGCTGGTATGGCGTGATCACCGAAAACGGCGTCGGCCGCTACACCAACACCGTCGAGGTCTACCGGCCCGGCGGATCCGAGTCGGCAACGCCGCAAACGATCTACCTCGACTTCGACGGTGCCGTCATCGACACCTCGATCTTCGGAGGCGACAACCCGCGCGCCAAGCTCTCCCCGCTGAAGTCCTTCCTCGCCGGCTGGGGGCTCACCGAAGCCGACTTGCCTGCACTCGCCGAACAGATCACCGCGACCGCGACCGAAAATCTCCAAGCCGATCTGGCCCGGCGCGGCATTCCGGGCTTCTCGGTCAAGGTCGTCAACGGCTTGCGTGCGCCCGACACCTTCGGCCGCCCCGGCGTTTCGCGGATCATCATCGGCGGCACCATCGGCGAGTCCGGCATCGAGACGGTCGGCATCGCCCAAAGCATCGACCCCGGCAACTTCGAGCGTGCGGAGACCGCTCTGGTGCTGCTGGACATGATGAGCGCGCCGGTCGCCGGCAACCCCCTTTCCGTGGTGTCGCTCAACTCCTACATCGGCACGAAGACGCCGCGAGTGAAGTTCGTCGGCCGGGCGATCGGGAATGTCGTCTCGCACGAGGCCGGCCACTACATCGGCAACTTCCACACCGACA
>NZ_DAOQZV010000027.1:0-21204 GCF_035343835.1 Nostocoides sp.
GGCGGGCCGGCCGAGAAGACCTTTGCCAGCCTGGTCGGCCTGCAGCTGCGGCCGCGCCGGCTGCGGGACGCGGCAAATCTCTTCGCCGCCCTCGAAGCGGCCGGTGGCGTGGCCATGCGCGACGGTGCCTGGGCGCACCCCGATCTCGCGCCCAGCGGGGCCGACCTGGACGACGTGCTCGGCTATGTCGAACGCCGGCAGACGGCGTCCGGAGGCGATGACGTCGACGCCGCCTTGGAAGCCCTGCTCAGGGGGGAGACGACGTGAGCGGTACCCCTCCGCCCGCCCTGCGTCACCTCTACGACGATGTGCTCGCCGTACTGCTGCGGTGGTCCGCCCCGAACCAGACCCAGGAGCAGTTGCGCCGCAGCTTCATGGCGACCCTG
Organism: Nostocoides sp.; assembly: GCF_035343835.1. NCBI lineage: Bacteria > Bacillati > Actinomycetota > Actinomycetes > Micrococcales > Intrasporangiaceae > Nostocoides > Nostocoides sp. The sequence continues at coordinate 387 of NZ_DAOQZV010000027.1, forward strand.
GCCCAGGACCCGAGCGCGGTCGCCAAGAGCGGACCGCCGGCCCACATCACCGCTTCGTGCCTGGTGCTCAGCGCCGACGGCAGCCGGGTCTTGCTCCATCTGCACGGCAAGGCGGGCATTTGGCTGCAGTTCGGCGGACACCTGGAGACCACGGACGCCAGCGTCTGGGACGCGGCCCGCCGCGAAGCCACCGAGGAGTCTGGCCTCTCCGGCCTCGACCCGTGGCCCGACCCGATCGACCTGGACCGGCACGCCTTGGGCAATCGCTTCGGCACGTGCAGCGAGCATCTGGACGTCCGCTTCCTCGCCGTTGTGCCGGCGGGATCGGCGCCCCTGGCCAGCGACGAGTCCACCGACATCGGCTGGTTCCCGGTCGATGCGCTCCCGCCGAATGTGGCGCCGGACGTCCCTCGGCTGATTGCCGTATGCCGTGACCACCTCGCCGCGGCGGCCCGCCGCGGCTGAGGGGGGAACGGCATACGCCTCGCTGCGATGTGGTGACTTCGCCCGACGCCGCGGGGCGGTGCGGGGCGAGGGCGGGAACGGCATACGCCTGGCTGCGGCTGATCCGCAAACGGCCACGGCGCGCTCGGCGTCGGCCCGTTCGCCTGACGCACGGCGGAAGACGAACCCGAGGTCGCACGGTCATTCGTTCACGACGTCATCGGCCTCCTCCCCCGGCTGCCAGCCGGCGCCGCGGCTGAGTCCGTCGAGGTAGCCGCGGGCATAGTCCATCCGGGGGTAGTGCCCCACCAAGGCCCAGAAGCGCGGACCGTGATTGGCCTCCAGCAGATGGGTGAGTTCGTGGACGACGACATAGTCGATCACCTCGGCCGGCATCCCCTCTAGTCGGGACGAGACCCGGATGGTGCCAGTGGTCGGTGTGCACGAGCCCCACCGGTGTTCTTGATTGTCGACCCAACGAACGCTGGTCGGCTGCGCCCGTCCGCCCAAGAACTGCTCGGACAGCCTCCGAGCCCGGTCCAGGAGAGCCTCGTCTGACCGGGCGGGCGCTCGGCCGGCCTTTTCCACCTTGGCCACCATCCGCGTGACCCATTCCTTCTCCTGCGCGCTGGATAGCCCGGCCGGCAGCAGCACGACGATCCGGTCGCCTTCTCGACGTGCCGACACGGTGCGGCGGCGGCGGGCGCTGCGGCGGATCTCGACGGGTGTCTGACTCATAGCGGCACTGTAAAGGCGGGGTCCGACAACGTCCGTCGATCCAGAAACCAGGCAGCGGCGCGCTCGTTCCTGGCACTCGCATGCGGGATCTGTGTTCTAAGGTGGAGCGATCCGCCTGGCGACCGAGCCCCGCGGAGCAAGCCATGATCCACCTAAGGAGTTACCCTCATGTCAGACGAGACTTACAAGGGCGAGTTCTACTGCGTCAAGTGCAAGGCCAAGCGTGAGGCCGAGGGCAAGATCGTCATCTCGGAGAACGGGCGCCGCATGGCCAAGGGCAAGTGCCCGGAGTGCGGGACCAATCTCAACCGCATCCTCGCGAAGGCCTGACCGCCCAAAACCTCGGAGGGGCGTTGTCCACATGCTGTGGACAACGCCCCTTCTGTTGTGTGCGGGGTCTGCGAGAGTTGGCGAAGCGATGACTCACCCCGACCGGAAGGCGGCGGCATGCAGGCCTGGCCCCGACTCGTGTCGTCCTTGCCGCCGCTGACGCGGCTGGACGGAAGCATCCAGTTCGGACTGGATCCAAGCACCGGCATCCGGCTCACCGGCCTGACCGAGACTGAGGTCAGCTGGATCCGCGAGCTCGACGGCGGGCACGATCCCCTGCGGGAGGGGCGCCGCCTCGGCTTGCAGGAATCCCGGCTGACGGCGATTCTGCGAGCGCTGCACGATCACGACCTGCTCGCCGAGGCCGCCGGCGTGGGCGCGCGCAGCCACGATCACCGGGCCGAAGGTCGCCCCGAGCGCCGTGCCGCAGCGCGGGTCTGGGTGCAGGGACGTGGCCTGACCAGCGCCCGTCTTGCCGATCTGCTGCGGGCCGACGGCGTGGGCAAGGTGGAGCGTTTTGCCCAACCCGACGACACCCGCGGGCAGCGGCGCAACCCGTCGCTGGCCTTCCTGGTGTCCGAGACTCCTGTCAGCGGCGCTCAGGCGCGTGCGTGGCTCGGGCGGCGCATCCCCCATCTGCCCGTGGTCGTCACCGCTCGTTCGGCCACGGTCGGCCCGTTGATCCTGGCTGACGGCAGTCCCTGCCTGCGGTGCGTCGAACTCGGGCGCACGGCGCGCGATCCCTCCTGGCGAACGCTGGCCGCTCAGTCCGAGATCCACGCTGCAGGCGAGATTTCCGCGGCCGACGACGGCCTCGGGGCGATCGCCGCGGGCCTCGCCGCCACCATCGCGCGCGCCTTTCTTGACGGCCGGCCGCCCGCTCGCGGTGTGGCGATCGATATCGGCTCGCCGTGGCCGAGCACGCGCCAGCACCGGTGGTCCGCGCACCCGGATTGCGCGGCGTGCTGCGCCAAAGCGTGAGCGCACCTGCACAATGAACACGTGAGTGAACTTCCGCGGCGCACCGCGCAACGCACGGCCAAGCTCGCCTCGCTCCCACTGGGGATGGCCGGGCGGGGCGCCATCGGCCTCGGCAAGCGCGTCGGCGGGCGGCCGGCGGAAGCCGTCGCCGCCGAGTTCCAGGCCCGGACGGCCGAGCAGCTCTTCACCGTGCTCGGTGAGCTCAAGGGCGGCGCGATGAAGGTCGGTCAGGCTCTCTCGGTCATGGAAGCCGCCATGCCCGAGGAATGGGCCGCCCCCTATCGCGCCACCTTGACCAAGCTGCAGGAGGCCGCTCCCCCGCTCCCGCCGGATCGGGTGCACGCCGTGTTGGCCGCCGAACTCGGATCGCGCTGGCGGACAGCGAATTTCCGCGAATTCGACGACATCCCCTCGGCGGCCGCCTCGATCGGGCAGGTGCACAAGGCCGTCGCCTTGGATGGTCGCGAGGTGGCCGTCAAGATCCAATATCCCGGGGCGCGCGAGGCCCTGCTCAGCGATCTGGCGCAGCTGTCGAGGGTCGCCCGGCTCGCCGCGGGGTGGATCCCCGGGCTCGACATCAAGCCGATCATGGCCGAGTTGCGCTCGCGGATGAGCGAGGAACTCGACTATCACCTCGAAGCCGAGCACCAGCGCGCCTTCGCGGCAGCCTTTCGCGACGACCCGGATTTCGCCATCCCCGACGTGGTCCTCGACACTCCGGCGGTGCTCGTGGGCGAGTGGCTGCACGGTGTGCCGCTCTCGCGCATCATCGCCGAAGGCGACCAGCAGACCAGAGACGCCGCCGCGCAGCTCTATCTGGAGTTCTTGCTGGTGGGGCCCGGGCGCGCAGGTCAGTTGCACGCCGACCCGCACCCGGGAAACTTCCGGATCACACCGGACGGCCGGCTCGGGATCCTGGACTTCGGCGCGGTCAACCGGCTGCCCGGCGGCCTGCCGACGTCCATCGGCCGGCTGCTCACCCTGGGGCTCGCGGGCGACGCCGAGGGGCTGGTCGACGGCCTGCGCGCCGAAGGTTTCATCAAGCCGACGATCGCGGTTGACCCGCAATCGGTGCTCTCCTACCTGGGCATGTTCATCGAACCGCTGACGTATGACCGCTTCACGTTCGACCGCGCGTGGCTGCGCTCGGTGACGCTGCGGATGAACGACGTGCGCCGGCCCGAGTGGGCGGTCGGTATGAAGCTCAACTTGCCACCCGAGTACCTCCTGATCCACCGCGTCTGGCTCGGCGGCATCGGGGTGCTGTGTCAGATCGGCGGCACTGTCTCTCCCCGAGCCGCACTCGCCGCCTATCTGCCCGGCTTCGACCTCGCCGCGCTCCCGCCCGGGCGGTAGAGCGCCCCCAACTCCGCCCGGCCGACTCATGGCGCGTTGAACTGCTCAGCCGCGGGCGAATCGAATGCGTCCGGCGTGGGTAGCCTTGCCGGCATGCCCGAGATCAGGATCGCCCAGGATTCGCACGCCGACCAGGTGCTCAGCACCGATGCCTTCGGCCTCCTGGTGGGGATGCTCCTGGATCAGCAGTTCCCGATGGAGCGGGCATTCGCCGGACCGGCTAAGATTCTCGACCGCTTCGGCACCCTGGATCCGGCGGCGATCGCTGCGGCCGAGCCGGAAGCCTTCGCCGATCTGTGCGCGACGCCGCCCGCGATCCACCGCTACGGCCGCTCGATGGCCGGCCGGGTGCAGGCGCTCGCGCAAGTGGTCGTCACGGCATACGACGGCGATGCGGCCCGCATCTGGACCACGAGCAACGACACGCGTGACCTGCTGGCGCGCCTGAAGGCGCTGCCCGGCTTCGGGGAGCAGAAGGCGAAGATTTTCGCTGCCCTCCTCGGCAAACAACTCGGCGTCCAACCGCCTGGCTGGCGCGAGGCCATCGGCCCGTATGCCGAGCCCGGCAGCTTCCGCTCCGTCGCCGACGTCGTCGACGAAGAATCCCTGCTCAAGGTCCGCGAGTTCAAGCAGGCCGCCAAGGCAGCGGCGAAGAACACCTAGCCGGGCCAGCCGGCTCGCCGGTAGGGGGCGAGGGCCGGTCGGGCGAGCCTCGCAGCGGGAGTCGTCGGGGGTGGCGCACACTGGATGGTCTGGCGGGAGCCTGACCGAGCGCCAGCGAGGGAGGGCGGATGGAAGGTGTGCGCCATCCCCGACTACGGTCGCGACCCGTGCCGCACTTCCGAGTTACCCCCACGACCAGCACAAGCGACGCCCGCCACCCCGAGGAGTGACGGGCGTCGAACACAACGGCGGTCAGCGCGCGGCCGACCCCTCGACGTAGTCGGTGTCGCGCGAGGTGTCGACCCAGGCCATCAGCTTGCGCAACTCCCGACCAGTCGCTTCGATCGGGTGGGCGGCGCCCTTGGCGCGCAACTCCTTGAACTCCGGCGCACCGGCGTCCTGATCGGCGATGAACCGGGCCGCAAAGGAGCCGTTCTTGATGTCGGCGAGAACGGCCTGCATGTTCGTCTTGACCGAGGGGTCGATGACCCGCGGGCCGGAGACGTAGTCGCCGTACTCCGCCGTGTCGGAGACCGACCAGCGTTGCTTGGCGATGCCGCCCTCGATCATCAGGTCGACTATCAGCTTCAGCTCGTGCAGGCACTCGAAGTAGGCCACCTCGGGCTGGTAGCCGGCCTCGACGAGCGTCTCGAACCCGTACATCACCAGCTGCGATGCGCCGCCGCAGAGCACGGCCTGCTCGCCGAAGAGGTCGGTCTCGCACTCCTCGGTGAACGTCGTCTTGATGCCGCCGGCGCGTAGGCCGCCGATCGCCTTGGCGTAGGACGTGGCGAGCTCCCACGCCGCGCCCGACGCGTCCTGCTCGACCGCGACGAGGACGGGCACGCCACGGCCGTCGACGAATTCGCGGCGCACCAGGTGGCCGGGCCCCTTGGGCGCGACCATGACGACGTCGGCGCCGGCTTCGGGCGTGATGTAGCCGAAGCGGATGTTGAAGCCGTGGCCGAAAAGCAGGGCGGCACCTTCGCGCAGGTTGGGCTGGATCTGCTCGGCGTAGACGGTGCGCTGGACCTGGTCCGGGGTCAAGATGACGACCAGGTCGGCTTCCTTGACGGCGTCGGCGACCGAGAGCACGCGCAGCCCCTCATCTTCCGCCTTGGCCCGCGACGTGCTGCCCTCGGCGAGCCCGACGCGGACGTCAACGCCGCTGTCGCGCAGATTCAGCGCGTGCGCGTGGCCCTGGCTGCCGTAGCCGATGACAGCCACCTTGCGGCCCTGGATCACCGACAGGTCGGCGTCGTCGTCGTAGAACATTTCGGCCATGAGGGCCACTCCTTGATTTCGTGTGGTTCCGAGGTTTACGAACAGCGTATGACGCACGCTCGCGACCCGCGGCGGCCGTCTCGCCGCCGCGGGTCGCCAGAGGTGTCCAGTGGTGAAGCGTGGGCCGGAGTCAGGCCGAGCGCAGGGCGCGGTCGGTGATCGAGCGGGTGCCCCGGCCGATCGCGACGATGCCGGACTGGACGAGTTCCTTGACGCCGTAGGGCTCCAGGAGCGCGAGCAGGTCGTGGATCTTGTCGGCATTGCCGGTCACTTCGATCGACAACGCGTCGGGGGTGACATCGACGACGCGCCCGCGGAAGAGCTGGACGATCTCGATGACCTGGCTGCGGGTCGATGAGTCGGCGCGGATCTTGGCCAGGACGATCTGGCGCTGCACCGAGGACTCGCGGTCGAGTTCGACGACCTTGAGCACTTCGACCAGCTTGTTCAGTTGCTTGGTGACCTGCTCCAGCGGCAGGGCGTCGACGTCGACGACGACGGTGATGCGCGAGATCTCCGGGTGCTCGGTCGGTCCGACCGCGAGGGAGTCGATGTTGAAACCGCGCCGCGAGAAGAGCGCGGAGATGCGGGCGAGCACGCCGGGCTTGTCCTCGACGAGCACCGACAGGGTGTGCTTGGTCATGTCTTCTTCGATTCTCTTGGCTCTGCGTGATCAGCCGCGGGTGGTGCCGCTCGGGATGCCGTCGTGGTCGGCGTCGAGACCGCGCTCCTCGGCGTCGGACTCTTCGCGATCCCATTGCGGCGCAGTGTCTTTGGCGATCTGGATGAGGTCATTGCTGACGCCGGCGGCCACCATCGGCCACACCATGGCGTCGCGTTCGACAACGAAGTCGATGACCACCGGGACGTCGTTGACCTCCATGGCCTTGGTGATCACCGCATCCACATCCTCGGGGGATTCGCAGCGTAGGCCGACGCAGCCATACGCCTCGGCGAGCTTGACGAAGTCCGGCACGCGCATGCCGACGGATGTGTGCAGGTCGGTGTTGGAGTAGCGCTGGCCGTAGAAGAGCGACTGCCACTGGCGCACCATGCCGAGGCTGGAGTTGTTGATGATCGCGACCTTGATCGGGATCTTGTTGATCACGCAGGTGGCAAGTTCTTGGTTGGTCATCTGGAAGCAGCCGTCGCCGTCGATGGCCCACACGACCCGGTCCGGCGCGGCAACCTGCGCCCCCATCGCCGCCGGCACCGAATAGCCCATCGTCCCTAGGCCGCCGGAGTTGGCGAACGAGTCCGGGCGCTCGTAGCGGACGAACTGGGCCGCCCACATTTGGTGCTGGCCCACGCCCGGCACATAGATCGCCTCGGGACCGGCGATCGCGCCGAGCCGCTCGATGACGTATTGCGGCATCAGCGCATCGGAGCGCGGCGCGTTGTAGCCGACAGGGAAGGTGCGCTTCCAGCCCAGGGCCCGCTCGCGCCATGGCCCGTATGCCGCGGGGTCCACCGGGTGCGGGCCGGTCACCGCCTCGAGCAACTCGGCGATCGTCGCCTTGCAGTCCCCCACGATGGGCACGTCGGCCACGCGGTTCTTGCTGATCTCGGCGGGATCGATGTCCGCGTGGATGACTTTGGCTTCTGGCGCAAAGGATTTCAGGTCACCGGTGACGCGGTCGTCGAAGCGGGCGCCGAGGGTGATCAGCAGGTCGGCCTTCTGCAGGGCGGTCACGGCGGCGACCGAGCCGTGCATACCGGGCATACCGAGGTGCAACTCGTGGCTGTCGGGGAAGGCGCCGCGGGCCATCAAGGTGGTGACCACGGGGATCCCGGTCGCCGCGACGAAGGCGGCGAGTTCCTCGGTCGCGCGGGCACGGATCACGCCGCCGCCGACATACAGCACCGGGCGCTTCGCGGCCGCGATCAGCTTCGCCGCCTCACGGATCTGCTTGGCGTGTGGCTTGAGAACCGGGTGATAACCAGGCAACGCGATCTTCGGTGGCCACGCGAAGGTGGTTTTTCCCTGGAGAGCGTCCTTGGATATGTCGACGAGGACCGGGCCGGGACGTCCGGTGGCGGCGATGTGGAAGGCCTCCGCGATGACCTGCGGGATCTCGTCGGGGTTGGTCACGAGGTAGTTGTGCTTCGTGATCGGCATGGTGATGCCGCGGATATCGGCCTCCTGGAAGGCATCCGTGCCAATGGAGCGCGAGGAGACCTGACCGGTGATGGCCACGATCGGCACCGAATCCATATAGGCATCGGCGATCGGCGTCACGAGGTTGGTGGCCCCAGGGCCGCTCGTGGCCATGCACACACCGACCCGGCCGGTGGCGACGGCATACCCCTCTGCCGCATGTCCCGCGCCCTGCTCGTGGCGGACCAGGATGTGCCGGACCTTGGTGGAGTCCAGCAGAGGGTCGTATGCCGGCAGGATCGCCCCGCCGGGAATCCCGAAGACCGTGTCGGCGCCGACCGCTTCGAGGGAGAAGACGAGGGACTGCGCGCCCGTGCACTCGACGGGCTGGGCCTTCGGCGTGGCCTTGTGGGCCATCGTTGCCGGACTCGGGGCCGCGGGTCGCGCGGTCGAGCTATCTGTGGTTGTCATCTCGATCTTCCACTCTCGTTTCGGTTTTCGGTTGTGGCCGCCCAACAAAAAACCCCTCGGTCCGGTGGCGGACGTCGGGGTAGCGCGCTAGCTGCAGGAGCTATGCGCGCTTATCGAGTACGAGGAGGAAAGCCACGTCTGTCACTGTGCCTCTTCCCGTATGCCGCGTCAACGGCTCCCCGAAGCCGTCTCACCTAACGGACGCGTGATCTCATCCACACCGCCTCGGGCGGGTGGCCCGGCTCACGGAACGAGCCGGACCGCACCGTCGGCAGCGGAGGTCGCCATCGAGGCATACGCCCGCAGCGCGGCGCTCACCGGGCGGTCACGATTGACCGGGGTGTACGGGCGCTCGCGCGCCACCTGCTTCGCAAGGCGTTCTGCCAGAACGTCATCCGGGACATCGAGGCTGATAGACCGCCCCGGGATGTCGATGGAGATCTGGTCCCCGTCCTCGACGAGCGCGATCAGCCCGCCACTGGCCGCCTCCGGTGAGATATGTCCGATCGAGAGTCCGGAGGTGCCGCCGGAGAAGCGCCCGTCGGTGATGAGCGCGCAGGCCTGGCCGAGGCCGCGGCCCTTGAGAAAGGACGTCGGGTAGAGCATCTCCTGCATCCCAGGCCCGCCCTTGGGCCCTTCGTAGCGGATCACCACGACATCCCCGGCCTGCACCCGCTTGTTGAGGATGCCCTCGACGGCGTCGTCCTGGGACTCGAAGACGACCGCGGTGCCGGTGAAGCGCCATACGGCCTCGGGAACGCCCGCCGTCTTGACGACGCACCCGTCGGGGGCGACATTGCCGGTGAGCACCGCGAGGCCACCGTCCACGGTGTAGGCGTTGGCGCGGTCGCGGATGCACCCGCCGGCCGCGTCGGTGTCGAGACTCGCCCACCGGTTGGTGGTGGAGAAGGCCTCTGTGGTGCGAACGCCGCCGGGTGCCGCGTGGAAGAGTTCGAGCGCCTGATCCGACGCGCTACCACTGCGAATATCCCACTCCCCCAACCACTTATCGAGCGTCGGGCTGTGCACGGCGTGGACCTCGCGCTTGAGCAGACCAGCCCGGTCGAGCTCGCCGAGGATGGCCGGAATGCCCCCCGCACGGTGCACATCCTCCATGTGGTACTTCGGGCTGTTGGGGGCGACCTTGGCCAGGCAGGGCACCCGCCGGCTGATCGCGTCGATGTCGGCCATGTGGAACTCGAGGTCGGCCTCGCGCGCCGCGGCCAGCAGATGCAGGACCGTGTTGGTCGACCCACCCATGGCGACGTCGAGGGCAAAGGCATTGGTGAAGGCGTCATGGCTCGCGACATTGCGCGGCAGCACCGACTCGTCATCGCCGTCGTAGTAGCGCCGGCACAGGTCGACAACGAGCGAGCCCGCGCGCAAGAAGAGGTCCTTGCGCGCCGCGTGCGTCGCGAGGGTGGAGCCGTTGCCGGGCAGCGAGAGCCCGATCGCCTCGGTGAGGCAATTCATCGAGTTGGCCGTGAACATCCCGGAGCAGGAGCCACAGGTCGGGCAGGCGGAGCGTTCGATGGCGCCGAGCTGGTCGTCGGTGACCGCGTCATTGGAACTGGCGATCATGGCGTCGATCAGGTCGAGCTTCTCGTGGACGATGCCCTCGATGGCGACCGTCTTGCCGGCCTCCATCGGGCCACCGGAGACGAAGACGGTCGGGATGTTCAGGCGCAAAGCGGCCAGCAGCATCCCCGGCGTGATCTTGTCGCAGTTGGAGATGCAGACCAGGGCGTCCGCGCAGTGCGCGTTGACCATGTACTCGACGGCGTCGGCGATCAGCTCGCGCGAGGGCAGCGAATAGAGCATGCCCGCGTGGCCCATGGCGATGCCGTCGTCGACGGCGATGGTGTTGAACTCACGGCCTACCCCGCCGGCGTCGGCGACCGCGCCGGCGACGAGCTGGCCCATGTCCTTCAGGTGCACGTGTCCGGGCACGAACTGGGTGAAACTGTTGGCGATCGCCACGATCGGCTTGCCGAAATCGTCATCGGTCATCCCGGTCGCACGCCACAGGGCGCGAGCGCCCGCCATCGTGCGGCCGTGGGTGGATGTGCGGGAGCGAAGCTGCGGCATACCGGCCATTCTCGCATCGCCGTATGCCGGGTGGCCCGCGCGTCCGGCCGCCGGAAGCGCGCGTCTCCAACCCGTGACCGGCCCGACTCAGCACAGGTTAGGCGTCCTCCAGCAGGGTCTACCGTGCTGGAGAACGCCTAACTGCTGCTAGCCGGTGTTAGGGACTGGGGTCGGGCACTTAGGGCAGGACGGACACTAGGGTCCGGCCCACCGTCGCACTCCCGTCGGACCACGTGACGGTGCCGAGGTGGCGCACGCCGGGGGTCAGGCCCGTCCAGTTGAGCGTGACCAGCGCGGGCACACCGGTGGTGACGGATTGCGTCGCGGGCGTCGCCGTGAGATTCCCGGTGGCGCTCGAGCCGACCGCGAAGCTGTTCAGCTTGATGTCAATGGTGTCGCTCGCACCGGCGAAGTAGTCCAGCGTGACGACATACGTCCCGCCGAGGTCGGCGCCGGTGAGGGTGACCGATTCCTCGGACGACCCGCCACCGGACGAGCCGACCAGCACACCGCCCTTGGTGACGCTGATGTCAAGGTCGGTTCCGGCCGGGTAGTCGGCGTCATAGGTCGCGAAACGGAGCACCTTCGTGCCCGCCGGGACCACGACGGACGCCGTGGTGTTCGTCGGCTTCGGCGTCGTCACGGTTGCGACCTGGGCCGGCACCAGGCCCGCGACCGCTGCCGTCAGCGTGCCCGTATACCCCGGCGTGACCGTGACGGCGGAAGTGCCCGAGGCACCCGCAACCGCGATCTCGGACGGGGCAGCCGCAGCGACCGGGTTGAGGGCGATCGAACTGCGCACCGAGTGCCCGCGCTTGTCGGTCCAGGTCAACGACCCGAATGCCCAAGTACCGAGCGGCGCCGTCGTCCGGGTGATCGTGACCTTGAAAGTGCGCGACTGCAGCGGCGGAATCGTGAGCTTGTCGACATTGACCGACCCGGTGAAGCCGGCCGGCAGCACCAGCGTGGGCTTGTACTGCGAGGCCTGGTCGACCGAGGTGTTGGTGACCGTTCGCGAGATGGTCTGGCTTCCGGCCAGCCCGGCGATGGCGATGCTCGGGTAGTTCAGGTCGCTCGGGTCCATCCCGCCATACTTCTGGCAGAACGCGGGCGATGTTGTCACCTGCTGGAACTGACCGATGCCGCAGCCATACCGGAACCAGTCGACGGCCGAGTTGGAGTAGACGAGGCCGGGGTCGAAGGACTTCGGTGGGACGACGTGCCCATTGCCATAGTCGAGCGGAGTCGCATCGTGACCGGTGCGCTGGATCGGCAGCCCGCGGTTGTCGAGAGTCGTGGCCGTCGTCATCAGTGCCGACTTGATCCACATCGGCGACCACTGCGGGTGCGCCTGCTTCAGGAGGGCGGCCAGGCCGGCGACGTGCGGCGCCGACATGGAGGTTCCCGAGAGCGAGTTGAAGTCGTTGTGCCCAGCATCACCGGCCGGCGAGACAGCGGCGATGACATCGACACCAGGCGCGGTCACGTCCGGCTTGAGCAGGTCACCGCCACCGGCGAGCGCAGGCCCGTATGACGAGAAGCCCGCCATCTCCGGCGCGCGGGCCGGCGCGGGGTCGCGTGGCCCGATCGTGGCGGTCGCTGCAGCGCCCGCCGAAGCGGCATACGCGCGGATCTCGGCACCGTTCACCGCGTTGACGTGACTGGTCGGGACCGCGTGGAAGTCAGCGTTGAGCGACTGCGCGGCCGAGGTGTTCGCGAGGACCATGCCCACACCCCCGGCCTCCTTGACCGCCGCACTCTTGTCCACCCGCGCGGTCGTGCCGCGGAGGCAGATAACGATCTTGCCGGCGATCTTGGCCGGGTCCAGGACGGCGACCCCGCCATTGTTGGCCGCCGAGTAGCACAGGGCCACCTTGGTCGGGTCGGCGCCGGGCAGGCCGACGGTCGAGGAGTCGACGAGCGGCGCCGGGCCAACTCCGGTCGGGCTGACGCCCACGCCGGCATACGTTTGGCCGTTGCCGAGGGTGACGGTGTTGGAGACGCCACGGTCGTGCGTGCTCGCGGCGACCGTCATCGTCCAGGGCGCGTTGTGCGCGACGCTGGAGACACCGATGGTGTCTCCGCTGTTGCCCGCGCTCGCCGAGACGAATACGCCGGCGTCCGCGGCACCGAGGAAGGCAATCTCATCAGCCCCGACGACAGATTGCGACGACCCCGAGACCGAGTAGTTGATGACGTCCACACCGTCGGCGACGGCGTCGTTGATCGCCGTGACGATCGACTCGGTGGTGCCGCTTGCGCGGCCGTCGGGGGTGGCCCACAAGACCTTGTAGGCCGCCAGGCGCGCGGCCGGCGCCATGCCGGAGATCGAGCCGACGGAGCCGCCGTTGATCGTGGCCGGCACCCCATTGTTGCCGCCGGCGGTGCTAGCGGTGTGGGTCCCGTGTCCGTTGTAGTCGCGCGGCGAGAGGAACTCGAAGCTCTCGACCTTGTTGCCCTCGGTGTAGTAGCGCGCACCGATCAGCTTGTTGTTGCAGGTGACCGGGCTGGTTTCGCCGGCGTCGCAGACGCCGTGCCACTTGGCGTCGATGACGGCCTGGTCCGGCCGCGGCGACGGCAACGCCGCGAAGGACGCGCTGTCGGACCAGATGCCGGAGTCGAGAACGCCGATGATGACGCCCTCGCCCGCCTTGCTCGCGCCGCCGAACTGTGTCGCCCAGGCCCCCGTGGATCCCGTCAGGCCGAGGAAGTCGGGTGTCGTGGTGGTCTCGGCGTAGCGGACCTCGTCCTTCCATACGTGCGCGACACCCGGGGCCTTGGCGATGCGCGCTGCTTCGGCGTCGGTAAGGCTGGCGCTGAAGCCATTGAAGGCGACGGTGTAGTCGACACGCTTGGCCCCATCCGCGCCGATGGAGCGCAGGGCGGCATCGTGGCCGGCGATCAGGTGACGCGCATACGCTCGGGCATTGGCCGAACGGACATCGACCTTGGCGCGCCCGTTCGGCTTGGTGCGCGAATAGCCCGGATCGCTCCCGTCATAGCTGGCGAGCGGGGCGGGTGCGGTCATGACCAGATAGACGCTCTTTGCGGCGGCCGTTGCGGCTTGCGAGGCGGTGGTTGTCGCAGCCATGGCCAGGGGCAAGACGCTGAGCGCCGCCACCGCTGTCCAGGCTCGACGGTGAGCCGAAATCTTCACGCGGGTTGTTCCTTCCGAATCCAACGACGCGCAAAACAGCGCGCCGCGGCTGACGGTAGTGCGCGGACGCGGACAGCGCTACAGCAGCGTGCCTGCGCTCCTGGCTGCGAGAGCGGCTATCGGGTGGCCGGTGTGCGCGTGCCCTACCCCCGGGGGGCGGCGAAGTCGCTCAGGCGCGCCGCGCCGGGCGTCAGGTCGGACCAGGCACCGGCATACGTCAAGACGGCCACGCCGCCGGTCGGGAAGCCCGCGCCAAGCGCCTCGTGCGCCTTGCGCGACCCGTCGCCGTCGGCCAGCAAGCTCGCCAGTGCCGGTATGCCCGGGGCGTGCCCGATGACCAGCACGACGTTCGCGTCGTGGTCGGCCTCGCGGATGACGTCGAGGAGGGAGGTCGGGTCGGCGTTGTAGAGGCGGGTGTCAAAGCGGACATCGGCCTCGGGGCAGCCGCCCGCCCACACGCCCGCGGCCGTCTGGCGGGTGCGCTCCGCCGTCGAACACAGGACCTCGTCGATGCCGATCGAGTGCTGCCGAAGCCACGCCCCGACCGCCTCGGCGTCCCGCTTGCCCTGATGGGACAGATCGCGCTCGTGATCGCCCTCGGGATCGTGCGGCGCCGCCGCCGCATGCCGCATGAGGATGAGGATCCGGTCCATGGCCGCGGTGGTCATGGACCTAGCATGCTCCTTCGCAGGCCGCCCCGACCGGTGACCGGTCGCACAGAGGGAATACGCATGCCGTAGTTGGTACGTTCTATGCACTGGTGATCGCCGGGCATCGGAGCCCGTCGACCCCGCGCCGCTCCCGGTGCAGACGAGAACGAGGTAGTCCCCCTATGTCCAACGCCGTTGACGACATCCTGAACAGCCTGGACCTGAACCAGTTGGCCGACATGGTGGGCGCCGACCCCGGCGACGTCGAGCAGGCGGCCGCCGCTGCGCTGCCGGCCCTCTTCGGTGGTCTCTCGGCCAATGCGCAGGACCCGAGCGGCGCCTCATCGCTGCTCGAGGCCCTCGGTCAGCACGACGGATCGCTACTCGATGGCGGGGTCGATGTCTCGCAGATCGATGTGAACGACGGCCAGGCGATCGCCGGGCACATCTTCGGCGACAACACCGACGCCGTCTACAGCCAGCTCGGTCAGTATGGCGCGGCCGGCGGCCTCGGCAGCAGCCTCTTCCGCCGCCTTCTGCCGATCCTGGCACCGATCGTCTTGTCCTATGTGATGAAGCAGATGACCCAGCGCACCGGCGGCGGTGCCTCTTCCGGCTCCGGCGGTGGCGGCGGTCTCGGCGACATCCTGGGCTCGATTCTCGGCGGTGGCTCGGCCCAGCAGGCGCCCCAGGATTCGCAGCTCGACCCCGGTGCCCTGCCCCAGCAGACCAACACCACGCAGGCACCCTCCTCGACCGGGTCCGCCGGCAGCCTCGACGACATCCTCAAGGATGTCCTCGGCGGCGCGGCCTCCAGCACGAGCACCCGCACGCGCACCCAGGAGCAGCAGCCGTCGGGCGGGTCGATCATCGACATCCTCGGTTCAATCCTCGGCGGCGGTCGCCGCTGACCTCTCGGCTCACCGCCGACTGCATCGCGGCCGGCCACCCCCTTTCGGGCGGTGGCCGGCCGCCGTCGTTGCACGGGATTCGCCAATGCGCCACGCCGTCTACTTGCCTGGCGGTAGCGTGCGGGCCATCGGCCCAGCCAGCGCAGGAGTTCTGTTGTCGCACGCACCCCTGTCCCCGCCTGCACGTGGCGTCCGCGCGCGCTGGCAGCGCCGCGCGACGGTGGGCGTAACGGCTCTGACCCTTGCCGTATGCAGTTCGGTCGGCTCCCCCTCGTCCGCCGACTCCGCGGGCCTGACGATTGCGCCTTCAGCGGTCGTCGGTGGTGGCTTCGTCAATGTCGTCGCCTATGCCCCTGACGGCTCGGGCGCACTGGCGGGGACCGATGTCGCAGGGACCGCCTGGTCGAGTGCCGGCGCTGGCCGGGTGGGCGATCGGTGGGTGATGTCCGGCGGCGACCTGGCCGCCGGATCGCGTGGCGCCGCCCTGCCGCGCCGCTTGGGCGTGGCTGCCATCGCCTGGCGAACCCCCGATCAGGTGTATGCCGTGACCGGCAAGGGTCCGGCCGACGCGCGACTGGTGGTCTCCGACGACCGGGGCGGGCACTGGCATACGGTCCCGACGCCGGCTTTCGGGGCGAGCGCGGGCGATCAGGTCGCCACCGGCGCGAACACCCACCCGCGCACCACTGGCCGGCTGGTTGCTGTCTCGCCCGATTCGACGTCGGTCTATGTCGGGACCTACACCGGCATTCTGCGCCACCGTCCCGACCACGCGACCACGACCCAGGTGCTGCGCTTCGCGTCGGTCGGAGCAGGCAATGGTCAGGCCACATCGATGGCGTCGGTGGGGACGGGTCTGGCTGAGCGCGTCTATGCGCTGGTGCGTGATCCGGACGGGTCGGGCACCGATACGACGACCTCGACCGGCACGGATAACTGGCTGCTGGAGTTCGCGCCGGCGACGCCGAATCGCGTGACTCGCCTGCGGCCCGGCTGTCTGAGTGGGCAGGCCACGGCCCGGCCCGACGAACTCGTGGCGGTGAGCGAACGTGGCCTGCCCGCGCTCTACGTCAGCTGGGGCAGCCGGGGGTTGTTCCGCTATGGACGCGACAGCCGGAATCAGTTGGGCTGGAAGCTGATCGCCAAGGCCGCGCGCACACCGAGCACGTGCGGCAGCGCGCCCGCACTCAGCGTCAGTGGCGCCAAGATCACGGCCTGGCCCGCGCTCGATGCGATCCCTGGGCCCGGCGACGGGACGACGATCGTGATCGCCGGCATTTCGAAGGGGTGCGGCACCGCAGCGATTGCCCCCTGCCAGGCCATCGCCCGCGTGACCGTGCCGCGCACCGGCGCGGCGCTCGTGACGCCGTTGCTGACGAGCGACGCCCAACTGTCGACGGTGCTGCCGGACGGGCGCCCGTGGTGGGTCGTCGCGCGGTCCGACGCCGACCCGTCGGCACCCGCGTGGGTCAAGCTGCGGGCGGCCGAGCCGGGCTACTCGGAGTGGGTGCCTGGCAGCCTCGCGATTGCCCCGGGCAGCACGCCCGATGCACTGACGATGCTGATGGCCGGACGCGCCGGGGTCTGGCGGGGCAGCACGGATCCGGGCGGCACGGCGACGTGGCAACCGGTGAGCGCCGGGTTGACCTCGACCTTCCCGGTGGCGGCTGCCGTGCGGGATGCCGAGCGGATCGTCGCCCTCGACCTCGACCGGCAGGTGCTGGTCTCGTCGGACGGGCTCGCCGAGCAGGCGCCCCACAACCACCGCCCCGCGACCTTCAGCGGGCAGGCGCAGGGTCCCACTGCCGTCGCTGTCGCTCCGGACGGACGGATCGTCGTCGGCTATGGCACGGGCGAGGTCTGGACCAATCCCGACGCCTGGTCCGAATCCGCGTCGGCAAACTGCTGGCGCAGCCTGGGCCGCCCGGCAGCTGGCGTCATCTCGGATCTCGCGGCGACCGATGACGCCGTCGTGGCGGCCGTCCCCGGGGTCGGGCTCTTGCGCCTGGACGCTCCGGTCGGCTGCGAAGCGGATACGGCGACGTGGAGCCTGGTTGCGAGCGAGGTGGTCGGCGCGCCCGGCACCAGCCCGATCGATCTGAGCGCCGGCCCAGGTGCCCTCTTCGCGTTCACCCAGGGCGAGGGACTGCATCGGTCCGTCGACGGGGGGCGGACCTTCAGCCGGGTCTGGGCGCCGCCGGAGGGGACGCCGGTGGCGAAATTCTTCGGCGAGGTCGCTCTCGACCCGGCCCGGGACCGCGTGTATGTCGCCGACGCGACGGGCGTGACCCGGATCGACCAAGCGTCGACGTGTCAGACCTGCCTCGGCATCGCGCTGACCGTTGCCGGCGCGCCGGGCTTCGACCCCGCTCAGGTTGCACCGGCACTCGCCGTCGACGATGCCGGACGGGTCGTCGTGGCGACCGTCGCGGCCGATGCGCTGGACGCGCCCCAGTCGTTCGTGCGGCTCTACCGCACGAACGACTCTGAGGCGACCGACCTGGCGGACGTGACTCCGTCGGCATACGCCGACTATGCGGCGACAACGCGCGGTCTGGTCCCGATCCCGGGCACCGGGCGGATGCTGCTCGTCAGTGGCGGACAGGGACTGTCCGTCCTGACTGACCTCGGCACGGTTGGGACTCGGTCAGGCTGAGCTCCCCCACCAAAGAGCCGGACTCAGGTGAGCTTGGCCAGGATGAGCGCACGCGCGGCAGCCGCGTCACCTTGGCCTTTGAGCTCCTTCATCACCTGGCCGATGAGCGCGCCGGCGGCCTGAACCTTGCCGTCGCGAACCTTTTGGGCCACATCGGGATTGGCCGCGATCACCGCGTCGACGGCGGCTTCCAGCGCGCCGGAGTCCTGCACCAACTCCAGGCCGAGCGCATCGGCGACCGCCGCCGGCCTGCCCTCGCCGGCGAGCACGCCATCCCAGACCTGACGGGCCATCGCGTCGTTGAGGCGGCCGCCGGAGACCAGGCTCTCCAACTCGGCGACGTGGGCCGGCCCGACACCCAGGGACTCGGCATAGGTCACGACATCGCTGCCTTCGGCGTTGGCGCGGCGCGCGATCTCGCCGGACCACCACTTGCGGGCTCCGGACGCGCTGGCCCCCGCGGCGACGGTCTCAACGATCAGATCCACCAGGCCGGCATTGACGACATCGCGCATCTCTAGGTCCGAGTAGCCCCACTCCCCCTGCAGCCGCTTGCGGCGCTGCCCCGGCGGCTCGGGCAGGGCCGCGCGAAGCTCCTCGACCCATTCCCGGCTCGGGGCGATCGGCACCAGGTCGGGCTCGGGGAAATAGCGGTAGTCCTCGGCGTCCGACTTCTCGCGGCCGGAGGTCGTGATGCCGGTGTCCTCATGCCAGTGCCGCGTCTCCTGCACCACGCGGCCGCCGCTGGAAAGGATCGCCGCGTGGCGCGTCATCTCATAGCGCACCGCACGCTCGACCGAGCGCAGCGAGTTGACATTCTTGGTCTCCGAGCGGGTGCCGAAAGCGTCGGATCCCTTGGGGGACAAGGACAAATTCACGTCACAGCGCATCGAGCCCTGCTCCATGCGGACGTCCGACACACCGAGCGCCTTGAGCAGGTCGCGCAGCGTTGCGACATACGCCCTGGCGATCTCCGGCGCCCGCTCCCCGGCTCCGACCATCGGCTTCGTGACGATCTCGATGAGCGGGATGCCGGCGCGGTTGTAGTCGACGAGCGAGTGCGTCGCCCCGTGGATGCGACCCGTCGCGCCGCCTACGTGTGTCGACTTGCCGGTGTCCTCCTCCATGTGCGCGCGCTCGATCTCGACGCGATAGACGGTGCCGTCGTCGAGTTCGACGTCGAGGTGTCCCCCGAAGCAGATCGGCTCGTCATACTGACTGGTCTGGAAGTTCTTCGGCATGTCCGGATAGAAGTAGTTCTTCCGGGCGAAGCGGCACCACGTCGCGATCTCGCAATTGAGCGCCAGACCGATCCGGATCGCCGACTCCACGCCGATCTCGTTGACCACCGGCAACGCACCGGGCAGCCCGAGACAGACCGGGCAAACCTGGGTGTTCGGCTCCGCGCCAAAGGTCGTCGTGCATCCGCAGAACATCTTGGTCGTGGTGCCGAGTTCGACGTGCACCTCCAGCCCCATCACCGGGTCGTATGCCGCATTGGTCGCCGCCCAGGTCAGCACCGGTTCGGCCGTGGTCCCCTGCGCCATGACTCAGGCCTCCTTCGTCGATATGGCCTGCAGCGCAGGCGCTTTGGCGAGCAGTGGGCCGCCCCACGCGGCCGTGAGCCGGGCTTCGAGGGCGGCGCCAACGGCATACAGGCGTTCGTCGCGCGTGGCTGGCGCGAGGATCTGGAAGCCCGCCGGGAGGCCGTCCTCGTCGGCCAGGCCGCTGGGCAGCGAGAGGCCGGGAACACCCGCGAGATTCGCCGGGATTGTCGCGATGTCCTGCATGTACATCGACAGCGGATCGGCGAGCTTGGCACCGAGGGGGAAGGCCGTCGTCGGCGAGGTCGGCGAGACCAGCACATCGGCCCGTTCGAAGGCGGCGGCGAAGTCATCCGCGATCAGCCGGCGCACCTTCTGGGCCGATCCGTAGTAGGCGTCGTAGTAGCCGCTGGAGAGGGCGTAGGTCCCCAGGATGATCCGTCGCTTCACCTCGTCGCCGAAGCCGGCGTCGCGGGTCGCGGCCATCACCTGCTCGGCGGAGGGGTCGTCGATCCCCTCTGGCAGGACGCGCAGGCCATAGCGCATGGCGTCGAACTTGGCCAGATTGCTCGAGACCTCCGACGGCATGACGAGGTAGTAGGCGGCGAGCGCGTGGGTGAAGCTCGGGCAGGACACCTCGACCACTTCGGCGCCGGCGTCGATGAGGTGCTGGACCGCCTCGTCGAAGCGGCGCTGGACGCCCGGCTGGTAGCCCTCGCCGGTCAATTCGCGCACGATACCGATCCGCATTCCGCTCACGTCGGCGCGGCGAGCCGCCTCAACGACGGGCGGGACGGGGGCGTCGATGGAGGTGGAGTCCATCGGGTCGTGGCCGGCGATGACCTCGTGCAGCAGCGCCGCGTCGAGCACCGTGCGGGTGCACGGGCCGGCCTGATCGAGCGAGGAGGCCATGGCGATCAGGCCGTAGCGGCTGACGCCGCCATAGGTCGGTTTGGTGCCCACGGTGCCCGTGACAGACGCGGGCTGACGGATGGAGCCGCCGGTGTCGGTGCCGATAGCCAGCGGCGCCTGGAAGGAGGCGACCGCGGCGGCCGAGCCGCCGCCGGAGCCCCCGGGAATGCGATCGAGATCCCAGGGGTTGTGCGTCGGTCCGTAGGCCGAGTGCTCGGTCGAGGAGCCCATCGCGAACTCGTCCATATTGGTCTTGCCGAGGATCGGCATACCGGCAGCGCGCAGCCGGGTGACGATGGTCGCGTCATACGGCGGGACCCAGCCCTGCAGAATCCGGGAGCCGGCAGTCGTGGGCAGGCCCCGCGTGACGACGACATCCTTCACGGCGACCGGCACACCGGCGAGCGCGTGCAACGGCTCCCCCGCTGCGCGGCGGCGGTCGACCTCGGCGAGGAACGCCGGCACCTCCCGCCAGTTGCCCGTCATCACGCAGAAGTTGAGGGTCAGCTCCCGGTCGTTCCGCTCGGCCGCCTCC